>CAMWNF010000062.1 GCA_947175535.1 uncultured Bacteroidales bacterium | reverse complement strand
CCTGAAGAAATGCAGAAATGGCGCTCGGCTGACCGTGTCGTTGTTACATCAACGTATCAGACTCGCTGTTATAATTCGCCAACATCAAGCGGTGTACGCGATGTCGTGTCTGATCTGGTCAACGGCAATATTGTCGAGCTTGCTTCTGACAAAGCCGTTTCAGGGCGTCTGCATATCATTCTCCCTGATGGCAGAGAGGCATGGGTCGACAAAAAAGATGTCACTCCGATAGAAAAATGGGCTGCACAAGATTTTGACGCGCAGCGCATACTCGACATGGCGTACTCGATGGAAGGTCAACCTTACCTTTGGGGAGGAACTTCGACAAAGAGCCTCGACTGCTCGGGACTCGCCAAAGTCTCCTATTTGTCTAACGGTATAATCCTTCGACGCGATGCTTCACAGCAAGCCTTGACAGGCAGCAGAATAGAAGCCAAAGATTGGCGAGATTGTCAGGCGGGTGACTTGCTCTTTTTCGGCAATGCACAGACAGGCAAAGTCACTCATGTGGCGATATATGACCACGACGGCAACTATGTGCACTCATCCGGTCGCGTGAAGCGAAACAGCGTTGATCCGGCATCGGAAAGTTACCTCACAACTCCGTTCCTTCACTGCGTTCGCATCGCCGGAAACGAAGGCTCGGACGGTATAATCAGAGTAAGAGACCATAACTGGTATTTTAACCTATAATTCTAATTCCTATTATCAATTAACATCATGGACAGAAGAAATTTTCTCAGAACAAGCGCTCTCGGAGCTATGGTTGCAGTAGCATCACCAATATCATTCTCAGCTAACGGTCAGGCAACAAAGCAGACCGGCCGCAGCGGACGACTAAATCTGTCGTTCGAGCCTTATGAACTAAAGTTAAAACATGCGTTTAACCTTGCCAAACATCAGCGCACGACAACACCCGACGTTCAGGTTCAGCTCGAATACGACGGCATCATCGGTTACGGTGAAGCTTCTATGCCTCCCTATCTCGGTGAGTCTGTAGAATCTGTAACATCGTTCCTGTCGAAACTCGACCTCAGCCAATTCAGCGACCCGTTCAGGATTGAGGAAATCCACGATTACATGGATTCCGTCGCTCCTAATAACCGCGCTGCAAAAGCATCGGTCGATATCGCTCTTCACGACCTCCTCGGTAAAATCATGGGGCAGCCATGGTATAAAATCTGGGGACTCGACCCGTCGAAAGCACCTAACACATCGTTTACTATCAGCTATGATGCTAACCCCGTGGAAATGCAAGCTAAAATCGACGAGACAGCACCGTTTAAGGTAATTAAAATAAAAATGGGTCTCGATCATGACAAGGAACTTGTTAAGGCTATACGCGAACGCACTGACGTACCTATCTGTGTCGACGCAAACCAGGGCTGGAGCAGCAAGGAGCATGCTCTCGAAATGTGCCACTGGCTTAACGAACAGAACTGTCTGTTTGTCGAACAACCCATGCCGAAAGAAATGTTTGAAGAAACAGCTTGGGTAAAAGAACGTTCGCCGCTGCCTATCATCGCTGACGAATTTCTTCAGCGTCTGCCCGACGTACGTCGCGCAGCACAGGCTTATGACGGCATCAACATCAAACTTATGAAGAGCACCGGCATGCATGAAGCTTATCAGATGGCTGTGCTTGCAAGAGCTCTCGGCATGAAGGTGATGCTCGGCTGTATGACAGAGACATCATGCGCTGTAACCGCCGCCGCTCAATTGTCGCCAATGGTAGATTGGGCTGACCTCGACGGTAATCTTCTCATCGCCAACGACCGTTTCGACGGTATAAAGATTGTCGACGGTCAGGTCACAATTCCCGACCGTCCCGGTATCGGCGTGGAACTGCTCTAAATGCTGAATGATATACCCCGATACGATTGAGCATAAAATCGGTTTTGTTGCCGTTAGGGAACAGGTAGCAGAGCTTTGTACATCAGAACACGGCAGAAAGGCTTGTGGTCTGATGTCTTTTTCAAACGTGCGGCAGGAAGTTGTCACACGCCTTGAAGAGACTGCCGAGATGCTATGCATTCTCGGCAGCGAAATAGAATTTCCGATAGGTAACATCCATGACATGAACTCCGTTCTCGCGTCGATTCGCGTTGAAGGTGTACATGTCAGTGCTCAGGATTTTCTGAGACTGCGTGTGTCGATGGAGACAATGTCCGGCATAGCCGGCTTCTTCAAGACATCATGCGACAATGAAGGAAAATCCCCCTACCCCCGGCTCAATGAAATAGCACTACGGCTGATTACGTTCCCTAATCTTATCAGAGAGATTGACCGCGTAATTGACCGCTGGGGTAATATAAAAGACAACGCATCTCCTCAATTAACTGCAATCAGGACTTCGCTCGCATCCATGAGCGGCTCGGTCAATTCCCTTATACGACGGGTTATGTCAAGGGCTGTAAAAGACGGGCTTATTGAAGCTGACACAACACCGTCGGTTAGAGACGGACGGCTCGTGATACCGGTATCGCCGATGAACAAGCGAAAAATACCTGGTATTGTCCATGACGAATCGGCTTCGGGAAAAACGATTTTCATCGAGCCGTCGGAAGTTGTAGAGGCAAACAACCGCATTCGGGAACTCGAACTGGACGAACGTCGTGAAATAATGCGCATACTCGTCGACCTTACTGACCGCATACGTCCTCATATCGAAGATATAGATAAGAGTTTCACCACTCTTGGTGTTTTTGATTTTATCCACGCGAAAGCTCGGTTCGCAATAACCAACGGAGCAGCTATGCCACGCATAGGAAAAGATTGCATGACCGATTGGCATGATGCGTTCCATCCTGTTCTTCGTCAGTCACTCGCCCGCCAGAACAAGGAACTCGTAAAACTCGACCTCCGTCTTGACAAAGAGAATCGAATAGTCATAATCTCAGGTCCCAATGCTGGTGGCAAGTCAGTAGCCCTTAAAACTGTTGGTATCGTGCAGTATATGGCTCAATGCGGATTGCTACCGACAATGGCATCACATTCCACTCTCGGGATTTTCGAAGATATATTCATCGATATCGGAGATGACCAATCAATCGAGGATGATTTGAGTACGTATTCATCACATCTCCGTCACATGAAAACCATCCTTTCACGAGGCGGCAGGAAGTCGATGCTGTTGATTGACGAGTTCGGAGCCGGCACAGAACCGCAAATAGGGGGCGCGATTGCACAGTCGCTGCTCAAACGCTTCAACGATAAAGGCATGTGGGGCATAGTGACCACTCATTTCCAGAATCTGAAGTTGATGGCAGAGGATACCCCCGGACTTATAAATGGCTCGATGCTTTACGACCGTCATCTCATGCGACCGCTATTCAAGCTGTCGATAGGCAACCCCGGCAGCTCGTTTGCCATTGAAATTGCCAGAAAAACCGGTCTTCCCGAAGATATAATAGCTGACGCAGAACAACTTATAGGAAGTGATTATATCAACGCTGACAAGTATCTGCTCGACATAAACCGCGACAAACGTTATTGGGAAAACAAACGCGCTTCAGTCAAAACCAAGGAAAAGAAACTCGACGAACTCCTTGCCAGATATGAAGCCGAAGCAGCCACTCTTCGCGAACGCCGCAAAGAAATCATTGACGAAGCGCGCAAAGAGGCAATCCGCATCATTGAAGGCAGTAACGCTGCCATCGAACGTACGATTCACGATATCCGACGTGCGCAGGCAGATAAGGAAAAAACCTCAGAAGCCCGAAAGGCGTTGGCAGACAAACGTCGTCAACTCGGCGACGACAACAATCATCGTGACACCAACGCGTTGCTTGACAAGGTTGAGCGTCGTAGCAAAAAGAAACATTCAGTAGCAAACAAGCCTACAGAAAATCCGACGGAAGAAACACGTCCTATCCGTGTCGGAGACAATGTGCTGCTTGACGGTAGCGGAACTGTAGGCACTGTTACAGAAATATCCGGGAAAAATGCCACAGTCATTTTCGGTAATCTTACGACAACCACAAAAATCGACCGCCTTACAAGAACAATTAAAAAAGCAAACAGCGGAGCCGGGAAAGCCGCATCGTTTGTCAGTGTGGCAACACGTGAAGATATGCGCGAACGTCAGTTGAATTTCCGACAGGATATAGACATTCGCGGCATGCGCGTCGACGAAGCGTTACAGACAGTGACATATTTCATTGACGATGCCGTGCAGTTCAACGGCTCCCGTGTCAGGATACTCCACGGTACAGGCACCGGTGCTCTCCGTCAGGCAGTCCGCGAATATCTCGAGTCAGTCAGAGCGGTGCGCTCATATCACGATGAAGATGTCAGATTCGGTGGTGCGGGCATCACTGTAGTCGAATTCTGATAAACATTTTAAGCCGGGAAAGCACTTTTTGACTTATTACCTATAGCTTTTCGGGATTTATTCTGTAAATTTGTGGAGCTATTCCACAGATTTAAGTTTATAATTACATTTCGTCAATAATGAAAGTCATAGATTATATACGACAGAGCGACAAACCGGTCTTTTCTTTTGAAATACTCCCCCCGCTGAAAGGCAACAGTATTTATAAAGTTTATGATATAATTGACAAACTGACGGAATTTGACCCTAAATTCATCAACATAACCTCTCATCATAGTGAGTCGGTCTACATGCCCCAGCCTGACGGGCTTCACCGTAAGGTAAGCATCAGACGCAGACCCGGGACCGTCGCTGTCGCTGCGGCGATAAAATATAAATATGGCATTATACCCGTTCCTCATATAATATGCAAAGGCTTTTCAAAGGAAGAGACAGAATATGCATTGCTCGACCTGAATTTCCTTGGCATCGATAATCTTTTTATTGTCCGCGGTGACGCTAAAAACGATGAGCCTCATTGGTCAGACACAAGCATATATAATGCCCACGCCACCGACCTTCAGAAGCAGATAAACGAATTTAATGAAGGCAAAGGTCTTGACGGAATGAAAGTCGAAGGAATAGAGACGAAATTCAGCTATGGAATGGCTTGCTATCCTGAAAAGCATGAAGAGGCTCCGAATTTCGATTCTGACATTCACTTTCTGAAACAGAAAGTAAACGCAGGCGCCGATTACCTCATCACCCAGATGTTTTTCGACAATGAAAAGTATTATAGTTTTGTCGACCGTTGCAGGCAGGAAGGCATAATGGTACCTATCATTCCAGGCATTAAACCGGTGACACGTAAGGCTCAATTATCACTCCTTCCTAAAGTCTTCCGCTCCGACATCCCCGAAGCCCTTGCAAGCCGTCTCAGGGATGCAAAAGATGACAGGGAAGCCGCACGTATCGGCATCGAATGGGGCATCCGTCAATGTGAGGAGCTTATCGAACATGGAGTGCCGGGTATTCATTTCTATACCGTTCATGCTTCAGACAGTGTGCGCGACATTGCCCGTGCCATTTATCGCTGAGAATTATCCGTATGAACCAACTCGAACAACAACTTGCTGAACGCATACTCGTTCTGGATGGTGCAATGGGCACCATGATTCAGAAAGCCAACCTGTCGGAAAAAGAATATCGCGGAGAACGCTTCTGTAATCACCCTACTCCTTTGTACGGTAATAACGATATCCTCTGTCTGACAAATCCTGACTTGATAAAACGAATCCATCGGGCATACCTCGATGCAGGAGCAGATATAATCTCGACCAATTCGTTTAACGCCAATGCTATTTCACAAACCGACTACTCGACGCAGCATCTTATTGAAGAGATTAACAAAGCGGCTGCACGATTGGCTCGGGAAGAAGCCGACAGATTCATGGAAAAACATCCGGGCAAAAAGATTTTCGTTGCCGGCTCTGTGGGTCCGACTAACCGTTCGGCATCAATAAGTCCGCGCGTCGACGACCCTGCCTTCCGTAATGTTGATTTCGATGAACTTTTAGCCGCTTATCGTCAACAGATTTCAGCACTTGTTGCCGGAGGTATTGATATAATTCTTTTCGAAACGGTCTTTGACACACTAAATCTCAAAGCCGGTCTGGAAGCAGCGAGACAAATAGCAGCCGAAAAAAATATCGAAATACCCGTAATGGTTTCCGCAACTGTAGCAGGTCCATCCGGACGCATACTTTCAGGACAGACGCTAAGCGCATTGTGGACGTCGATTTCTTCATACGAAAATATTGTGTCATTCGGACTTAATTGTTCGTGGGGTGCACGTGAGATGATTCCATACATAGAGGAAATCTCCTCTTTGACCGATCGGGCAGTCAGCTGTTATCCTAATGCAGGTCTGCCTGATGAAGACGGAAGATACACCGAACCGGTTGAAGAATTTGCAGATGCGGTTAAAGCATTGATGCAAACAGGAATAGTTAATATTGTCGGAGGTTGCTGCGGAACTACTCCCACTCATATCTCATTGCTTGCAAAAGCTGCCTCTGAATATCCGCCCCGCAAAGCTCCGCTAATAAGCTCTCAATTAAGGCTCGCTGGATTGGAAACTCTTGCGGTCACACCCGAAAATAATTTTGTAAATATCGGTGAGCGATGCAATGTCGCAGGCTCCCGCAAATTTCTGCGGCTTATTAAAGAAGGAGCTTATGATGAAGCTCTGACGATTGCACGTAGACAAGTAGAGGACGGAGCGCAGATAATTGACATAAACATGGATGACTCCATGATTGATGCCCGGGAGCAGATGATTCATTTTCTACGATTGATAGCGTCGGACCCGGATATTGCGCGAGTGCCGGTAATGATTGATTCGTCCGATTGGTCTGTTCTCGAAGCGGGTCTGAAATGCGTGCAGGGAAAGTGCATCGTCAATTCAATATCTCTGAAGGAAGGAGATGAAGAGTTTTTGCGTCGAGCGAGAATAATACGTTCGTTCGGTGCCGCGGTAGTTGTCATGGCTTTCGACGAAAAAGGTCAGGCGGATACGTTCGAGCGTAAAATTGAAATATGCGCTCGTGCATACCGCATTCTGACAGATGTGGCGGGTTTTAATCCTGTTGATATAATATTTGACCCCAATATAATGGCGGTTGCAACCGGAATTGAAGAACATGATTTTTACGGTCGCGATTATATCAACGCTGTCAGATGGATAAAAGAGAACCTTCCGGGTGCAAAAACAAGCGGAGGCGTAAGCAATCTGTCTTTTGCATTCAGAGGTCACAACCGTTTGCGCGAATCCATGCACGCCGTTTTCTTATATCATGCGATAACGGCAGGTCTTGACATGGCTATTGTCAATCCTTCATCAACTGTTACTTATGAGGATGTCGCGCCGGAATTACGACAGATTCTTGATAATCTTTTCTTGAACGGCAGTCATGAAGCGGCTGAAAATTTATCGGCTTATGCCGAAAGAGCGGAGACAACATCTCCCGATGCAAAGGCAACCGAACACAATGACCGTTCGTCTATACCCGTTTCCGACCGTCTGCGGGATGCCCTTATTAAAGGTAATGACGAATATCTTGCTGATGATATCGCAGAAGCACTCGTTGAGTTCAAGAGGGCGATTGACATTATTGAGGGTCCTTTAATGGACGGCGTTTCCCAAGTAGGTACTCTCTTCGGAGATGGTAAGATGTTTTTGCCTCAGGTCGTGAAGACCGCACGGGTAATGAAACACGCTGTTGAACTACTCAAACCGAGCATAGAGGCAGAAAAATCAGAAGCTGAAAATACGAGCGCAGGGACAATATTGTTTGCCACTGTAAAGGGAGATGTTCACGACATTGGTAAAAATATAGTGTCAATCGTGCTTGAATGCAACAATTATACGGTAATTGACCTTGGGGTTATGGTGCCTGCAGAAACAATTGTAGACGCGGCAATCCAATACAAACCTGATATTATCTGTCTCTCTGGTCTAATCACTCCGTCACTCGCTGAAATGGCGAATGTCGCTGACAAACTTGAATCCGCCGGATTGAATATTCCTCTGATGGTCGGAGGGGCGACAACCTCCAAAATATATACTGCACTGAAACTCGCAAACCGATTAAGCGCTCCTGTTGTCCACGCTGAAGATGCCGCCCAGAACCCACTCCTCGCGGCGCAGCTGCTCAATCCCGAACGTCGCGAGGAATTTGTGAGAGCATTGAATGCCGAGTATGCTTCCATCAGACTTTCCCATGAAGCGAAAAAAACCGACTCGCTTTTACTGCTCACTGATGCCCGCGAAAGAAGGTTCAAGACTGACTGGAATTTATATGCCCCTGCTGTTCCGGTTGATTCTCAAATTAGAGTGCAGACGGATATACCGCTTGATGAGGTTATCGGTTACATAAACTGGCGCTTGTTTTTTCATTTCTGGAAACTTACAGGCGAATTTATCGAAGATTTCCCCTATGATGGATGTCAGCATTGTGTAAACTCATGGAAAATCAGACATGCAGCAAATCCCAAAGCTATTGAGGCATTAAAGTTATACAACGATGCTCTTGCCATGCTTGCCGATATAAAATCCAACGAGACCGAAATAATAAAATCAATTTCCGGCATTTTCAAAGCTTACAGCGACGAAAACGATAATATCATAATTGACGATATCGTATTCCCGATGTTGCGCCGTCAGATTCCCAATAGCGATAATATTTGTTTGTCTTTAGCAGACTTTGTCATGCCTGAAGAATTTACGTCAGATGAGAGACATGATTATGTTGGTGCGTTTGTCGTAACAGCATCCGCCAATAATCTTATTGCTCGTTATGAAGAAAACGGCGACAGATATTCGATGTTGCTGTTGCGTTCAGTCCTTGACAGACTGGCAGAAGCCGGCTCGGAATATCTCCACCGTTATGTCAGAACCCGCCAATGGGGATATGAAGCGGATGAAAACTACTCGACGGCTGAAATTTTTGCAGGAAAATATCTTGGAATTCGTCCCGCAATGGGTTATCCCATGACTCCTGACCAGCTTATGAACTTATGCGTTGCAGAACTTCTGCCATTTGATAATATAGGAGTTTCCTTGACTGAAAACGGAGCGATGAACCCACCCTCCTCTGTAAGCGGGCTTTATATCGCCCATCCTGAAGCAAAATACTTCATGATTGGTCAGATTGACAGGGAGCAGCTTGAGGATTACGCCTCACGTAGAGGATTGCAGACTGAAATAGTAGAAACCATTCTTAATAAGAATATCTGAATCAAGGATTATATAAGTCCTTGTTATAGAAATTCATAACCTCACGAGCCAACTCCAGTGCAGTCGCCGCAGGCGATTCGGCGTCAAGCTCAACCGCTCTGCCGTAATCGCTCATCGCCTCGGTCTTTCTGCCAAGTTTCCAAAGCAAGCGCCCACGCTGATAGAACAAGTCTGCCGATGGGGTGTCTTCAATCGTTTTGTCAAGCAAAGCCAATGCATCCTCGAAACGACCTGCAGATATTAATTCATCAGCCGATACGCAAACTTGTTTGTCATTAGAAAATTCAGTCATTTTTTATTAATTTTGAATTCTCAAAGTTACAACTTTTCAGTATCACCCACAAACTCATCCATCATGATTACTATACGACGTCTGCTTTCCCTCATTGGTATTACATCATGCCTTTGTGCAATGGCTATAGACCCGACAGAAACAGATTATAGTTATGCTGAATGTCAAGGTTCCCTAATGCCTTACCCTGAAATAAGCTCTCGTGTGGAGTATCCTGATTCATTAGAACCGGTGATGATTAACCATGTCGGTCGTCACGGAGCACGCTATCCGGCATCGGCAGCAAACTGCATGAAATTGCGTGCCGCGCTGCACAAAGCAGATTCGCTTGGCACGATTACACCCCTTGGTCGCGAGCTTAACGCTCTAAACGAACGTGTCATAGCAGCTGCAAACGGACAATGGGGCGCTCTCGACTCTCTTGGCATGGCTGAGCAACGCGGCATCGCAACAAGAATGTATAAAGCGTTCCCTCATCTATTCGAAGGCGGCACAGTCAACGCCATTTCCTCATATTCTCCCAGAGTAATGATGAGTATGATGAGCTTCACCCACCAGCTTGACCGACTTAACAACAAGCCTAATTATCTCACGTCAACCGGACGCGTCAACTCACCCCTCGTCAGACCGTTTGATATCGACGAAGACTATATTGAATTCCGTAAGACTGACGAACTGAAAGATGCTTATAAAAAGTATTTTGATGAAACTTGTCCCACCACAGCCATCACGCGTGTTTTAGGCAAGGATTTCCCATATGAAAACGCTGATGAATGGAGAGATCTCGCTATAACCGAATATTATGTGATAGCCGGACTGTCGGCGATGAGCATGGCTTCGGATGCGGAAAAGTACTTCACTCGTAAAGAGTTCAACGCCCTGTGGTCATGTTTTAACTTACGTCAGTATCTACAGCGGACCGCATCGGTGTTGTCTACCATCCCTGCAGATATCACTTCCGCGCTCGTTCTCAACATAATTCAAACCACGGATAATTATATCGACGGCAGTAATCCTTATGCGGTCAATCTTCGTTTTGGTCATGCTGAGACAATCATGCCGCTCGCGTCCCTCCTCCATTTGCCCGGATGTTATTACATGACAAATTATTTCGACACTGTTGCGCAGCATTGGAAAGATTTCTATGTGGTACCGATGGCTTCGAATATCCAGTTTATTCTGTTCAAAGCTAAGAAAAGCGGAAGATATTATGTCAGAGTAGATTTCAATGAAGTGCCGACCACACTAATTCCTAATAACGACGCAATATATCTTCCATGGGGAATCGCCCGTAATTATATGATGAATTGCGTGCCTTTATATGCTCAATAAAAGCACTATACTACAAATATAATTAATTTATTTTAGAACAACCGTGCATTAATCTTGCCCATACCGCACACTAATTTTGTTGCGTAATCCTCAACAAATTAGTAGATATGGAAAAGATTAGCATCAACGACATTATTTTTGCAACTGCAATCGTTCGCGGCTCAATAGCGGCAACATTACGTCTAAGCGGCCTTAACTCCATGGCAGAAGTTATCGCCGCAATAAAAAAAGAACTGGGATTTGTCGGCGGTCTGCTCACAATAACACTCCGTAACATGACCCAGGGCTGGAGCCGGTCAAAATCTCTGTATCTGTCTCCCATCCCTGTCGCACCTATTCCCGGAAAGCAGCTTACGTTATTTTGAATCTGAATATTCGCTGTCATTCAATTTTGCATATGCTCTAAGGTAGTTACGCAAATTGGAAACCATTTCCTTACTTTCAAAAAGAATATTCATATATACATAAAGACATGTTCCTTACAAATCTCACATATACTTCGCAAATTGCCTAAAATACCATAACAAGAATTATTTCCAAGATATATCCTTGACTACAATCTTGGCAAAAATCGCAGTCATCGCTGCAATTAGAGCCGCTAATAAGGTATAAACAACCCACATTGCAGATTTCTATTTTCTATCAAATCTAATATAACTTTGTTCTATCGGTTTATAGTCCGGGTCAGACCAAAGGGGACTTGAAATCATCAAATCCGCGCTTATTCTGTTACAGGCAATCGGGGTATTATGGAGAGGAGATTGACGCAACAACATCTGTATGTCCGCTTCATGAGGCTGAGGGTTAAGGTCATCTATAAGGAATATTGCCAGATCAATTTCATTGCGAATAACCATTGCGGCAATCTCAGCATCCCCACCCATAGGCTCGGATGCCATACAATCAATCTGAGCATTTTTTCCAAGTTCTTCAAATGCTTTCCTGATAAGACCTCCTGTCGTACCTGTACAAACAAGATGATGCTTAGACAGATAATCTGAATTGCGCTTTACCCAATCAATCATATCAGCCTTACGATGATCGTGGGCAACCAAAGCTATTGTTAGTTTCTCTTTCAAAAATCTCTATTTAATATTATCTTAAAACAAAGACCTCCAGTCGGATTATTAGATACGGCAATTGAACCTCCGTGTAATTGTACGGCATTTTTTACAATAGAAAGGTCAAGCTCGGTTCCCCCCACTGCACGTGAACGACCCTTATCTACTCTATAAAAATATCCTACTAACCAAAGACTTTGCTGTACGGAAAATTATAGGAATTGATGTTGTTACCGGATTTGATTTAAGAATTTTTGCAAGTTGAGTTCGGAAATGTCCCCTAGCATTATATCAAGCAGAATGAGGTCATAGCGGACACATCCATTGCAAGAATAGCTTCTGCAGTGTTTGCTGTGTCAACCTCATAGCCTTTATCCTCAAGATTAAATCGAAGAGCCTCGCAAAGAGTGTCCTCGTCGTCAACTATTAATATACATTGCATCATAGATGTTTTTTGTAATGCAAAGTTAATATCTGCGAAGCGTATAATAATACATAAAAGAAACGATAAATTTTTAATATACCTCAGTCGTGATGATATGGTTCGCCGCGAAGTATTGTCATTGCTCTGTAGAGCTGCTCGACGAAAAAGAGACGCACCATCTCGTGAGAAAATGTCATCTTCGACAGCGATACTTTATCATTTGCCCTATCATATACCTCTTGTGAAAAACCATACGGACCTCCGATGACAAAAACAAGATTACCTGGCAATGAAAGTGTTTTCTTATCAACATAAGCCGCGAACTCTCTTGACGTGAACTCCTTGCCTCGCTCGTCAAGCAATATGACAAAATCGCGGCTGTCAACCGACGACAAAATCAATGCTCCTTCCGCATCTTTCTGACGTTGCTCGGTCATCGCGCGAGTAGTCTTTATGTCAGGAATTGTAACAAACTGAAACGGTATATAATGAACAAGCCGCTTGACATACTTTTCAACCGCCTGAACAAGCGGCGCATCATTCATCTTACCTATTGCTATTAGCTGTACTTTCAAAATCTTTGGACGATTGGGGGTTTTTAACTACTTTTGTGCAAAAGTAGTTAAATAAACTCGAAATGAAGACTAAAGACCAATTAATTGACGATCTTTTGACACTTGCATTCGCCGAAGATGTCGGCGACGGCGACCATACAACATTGAGCACGATACCTGAAAACGAAATGGGGCGACAGCATCTCCTTGTGAAAGAAGAAGGTATCCTTGCCGGAGTCGAAATAGCGCGTAAAGTTTTTGAAAAATTCGATCCGTCACTGAAAATGACAGTGATGATTGGCGACGGCTCGCACGTAAAGCCAGGAGACATCGCTTTTGTTGTTGAAGGCAAGGTTCGCTCGCTGCTTCAGACCGAACGCATAATGCTCAACATTATGCAACGCATGAGCGGTATTGCAACCCAGACTTCACGTTATCAGCAGCGTCTCGAAGGACTTAAAACCAAAGTGCTCGATACACGCAAGACCACTCCCGGTTTGCGAATGCTCGAAAAAGAAGCAGTTAAAATCGGCGGGGGAAGCAACCATCGCATAGGTCTTTTCGATATGATACTGATTAAAGACAATCATGTCGACTTCGCCGGAGGTATTACTCAGGCAATCGAAGCGGCAAAAAAATATTGCGCTGAGAAAAATAAAGACCTGAAAATAGAGATTGAGGTCCGAAACGAAAAAGAAATTGCCGAAGCTCTCGAAGCCGGAGTCGACAGGATTATGCTTGACAATTTCACTCCCGAACGTACCCGCAAAGCCGTCGAACAGATCCGCGCCGTGAACCCTGCAGTCGAAATCGAGTCATCAGGCGGCATCACTCTCGACACCCTGCGCGAATACGGCGAATGCGGCGTCGACTTCATATCGGTCGGAGCTTTGACACACTCCGTCAAAGGCCTCGACATGAGCTTCAAAGCCTGCTAACAGATGTTATGCGTTACCTTTAATTACAACATTATCACCAGATAATCGTTAATACTTCGAATACCGCTATTCTTAAGTGCACGAAAATTTGTGCCGCTAAAATATATGTCGCAACTTTGTATAATAATAACTATTTGATAATTTGATATGAAAACGACAATTACAATTAGAATCCCCCACCCTTCAAGGGAGTTGGTCGCTTTCATAGTGGAAGCGCAGCAAGAAAAGAAGGAGCGCATGAAAAAAATCTGTGATAAATACCGTAAGCTAATTCACGGATAATGGAAACAGTAGAAACTCTAATTCCCGATAATGAGGGCAATCATTTAGTGGTTGTCCTCAGTTTTTATGAGGATAGTCAGAAATATGCAACTTGTGCAACTCTTAAT
>CAMWNF010000061.1 GCA_947175535.1 uncultured Bacteroidales bacterium | reverse complement strand
CAACCACGCTGAGCACGAGGAGACCGCCTGTCTGAGCCATGGCTTCGACAAGAAGAACGCCGGGCATGACCGGTTCCTGAGGGAAGTGACCCTGGAAGAATGGTTCGTTGGTCGTAACGTTTTTAACACCGACTATATAGCTGTCGCCCTTATCAATGATTTTGTCAACGAGGAGGAAGGGATAGCGGTGAGGAAGTAACTGACGGATACGATTGTTATCCATGAGCGGCTCAATATTCGGGTCGTAGACCGGAGCCTGAACTTCCTGACGCTTGATGTCGCTGCGGATTTTCTTTGAGAGAACGGCGTTGATGGTGTGACCGGGTTTGGTAGCGATGACTTTACCTTTCAGCGGACGACCGATTAGGGCGATATCACCGACGAGGTCAATTACTTTGTGGCGTGCAGGTTCGTTATCGTGGCTGAGAGGACGGGTATTTACATAGCCGAACGATTTCACTTCGCGGCGAGGTGAGTTCATAAGGTCGGCAATATGGTCGATGCGTTCCTGCGGTAGTTCCGAGTCGTAGATTACTATTGCGTTGTCGAGGTCTCCGCCTTTGATAAGACCGGCTGTTACGAGAGGTTCGATTTCACGGACAAACACGAAGGTACGCGAAGGTGCGATTTCAGTGGCGAAACTGTCTATATGCTCCATAGATGCATACTGGTTTGACAGCACCGGTGATTCGAAGTTGACTTTGACTTCGACGCTGAATTCGTCATCGGGAAGTATCATAATCTTCGAACCGGTTTTCTCGTCAGCTACTTCTATTTTATGTTTTACGATATAGTAATCTTTGTCATCGTTCTGTTCGACTACGCCTACACGTTCGATTTCATCAACATAAGGCTTGGCACTGCCGTCGAGTATCGGGAGTTCGGGTGCGTTTACTTTTATAAGACAATTGTCGATGCCGGCAGCATAGAGGGCTGCCATAGCATGTTCGATTGTGCTTACGGTTACATCGCCTTTCCCTATGACAGTTCCGCGGGTAGTCGCTACGATATTTTCAGCTAATGCATCAATTACAGGCTGATTTTCAAGGTCTACACGCTGGATTTTATAACCGTGGTTGTCGGCTGCCGGGCAGAATGTCGCTTCAATCTGAGCTCCGGTATGCAGTCCTTTACCGTTTAGGGTAAAACTGTCTTTAAGGGTAAGTTGCTTCATATGATATGATGTTGTTTGTTTTTATATTCGTTATTTGTTGTCTTCAAGCTTTTTAACGCGCGCGAACAATTCGCCCAGACGCTTTACATAAGCACTCTGTCTCATGAAATCGCGAAGCGGAACAGCGGGATAACCCATGATATTACAGCCATCGGCTACATCGTTAGGTACACCCGACTGAGCGCCTATGCCGACTTTATTGCCGACATGAATATGCCCGGCGAAACCTACCTGACCGCCGATCATACACCAGTCGCCCAGCTTTGTTGAGCCTGCGAGTCCGGTCTGAGCTGCGATAACTGTTGATTCACCGATTTCAGCGTTATGCGCAACCTGAATGAGATTGTCGAGTTTTGTTCCTCGTCCTATACGGGTAGCTCCCATCGTTGCGCGGTCAATTGTCGTGTTGGCTCCAATTTCCACGTCGTCAGCTATTTCAACGATACCAATCTGCGGTATTTTGTGATATCCGTCGGGTGTAGGGGCAAACCCGAAACCATCGGCTCCGATAACTGCACCCGAATGAAGTATGCATCGTGAACCGATTTTGCATCCGTCATAGATTTTTACGCCGGGATAGATGATTGTGCCATCACCGATTGTGACATTACGCCCGATATAAGTCTGTGGAAAAATTTTCACACCCTTTCCGAGACGTGCTCCTTTTCCTATATAGGCGAACGCTCCAATATAGGATTCGTCATCAACCTCGACACCTTCCGCAATGTGGCAGGGATTTTCGATGCCGGTCGGTATAACGAACATATATTGAGCAACGATTGTCATAAGTGTTGATAGCGTTGCATAAGGGTCATCAACTCTAATAAGAGTGGCTTTGACAGGCTCTTCGGCAACGAAATCTTTGCGAACCAATACTACGGACGCATCCGTGGAATAGATGAAATGGGTGTATTTGGGGTTAGCCAGAAAGGTCAGAGACCCAGGTTTGGCTTCTTCTATTTTTGAAAATGTGCTGACTGTCACTTCGCCGTTGCCTTCGACTGTGCCTCCGACTTGTTGAGCAATCAGATTTGCAGAAAATTCCATATTAGCTTTGTCGACAAATTTAGAATTAGTTTCTTAGCGCAAAGTTGCAAAAAAAAATCCATATACAGATATTATAAAACAACAAAAAGCGCACTAAGGCGCTTTTTGTGCAATATGAGCATAACTTCATTATGAATTTTGTAGAATTTTCAGTGTCGAAGAGTCTCTTTGTCCGTCATACCACTTGTCAAGGACTTTTGCAAAAATATCGTCCGGTGATGCCAAATCAAAGATTGTCATCGAAGACTGAAGTTTCATGCTGTCAATCTTTCCAAACACTTTTAAAATGGAATCGGATTGTAAATTAAGGACAGTTTCAGTGATTTCTCTCAGGCGATTGTTTAATGTCGGTTCTGCAAGATATTCCTTAGCCTCATCAATTCCTGATAATCCGTAAAACATGGAGTTGTATGATTTCCCGAGTCCTTTGACTTGCGGAAAGATAAACCACATCCAATGAGTTCTCTTAACCCCGGTCTGCAATTCTTTCAATGCAATTGGATAGATTAAATACTGGCCTTCAAAAAATCGCGCCAGATTAAATCGGTCTGAATTCATTATGGTAATGCTTAATTATTATTTGATGATTTTAGACATTGGTGAGCGACCGCCTTCGCCGAGAGCTTCGATAGCGAAGAAGTAAGGTGTGTCACGGTCGAGACCACGCATATCGTATTCGATGGCGTCATAAACGGTAATTGCATTGTAAAGTTTATCGGGAGCTATACCGTAATAGATATTATAACCGTATGCACGGGGAGCAGCCTCCCAACTTATCAGCGCATTACGCGGGTCGTTTTTGTCGCGTTTAACTTTCATACCTTTGACTGCATCGGGAGCGGGAATGTCATTATCGAGACCAAACACTCTGAAACCTGAAAGACAGAAGTTGCCGCTCGGCATATGGAGATTTTCAATTTTCAGATAGCGGGCGTTGAGCGGTTTTTGAAGTTCAATGTAGTCGTGTGGCACGTCGCGGTCGTTATCACTCTTGTCAACAACGAGAGTCCAGTCTGTGCCATTGTCCGAAGCATAAATCCGGTATTGATGGTATAAGTCATCCGCACGGTCGTGCTGAGTGGTGTTGTAGTCGTAGTAATTAATCTGCAACGCGCGAATATCCTTTGGCTTTTCAAGGTCAAGGATTACCCATTCGTCCGGACCTCCGGTTTTGGCAGCCCAGTATGTGCGCATGCTTTCGTCTGTTATTGAAGATGCTGAGAACGTGGAATCTGTTGAAGATACTGTTACCGGTTTATTCTTGGATAAAAGCATCCAGCCGGAGAAGCGGTCGGCAGGATTAGCGATATCAGCTGTGGCATTGAAGTTCGGATAATCACCGAATGCAGCCGAGCTATACATTATTCCGTCATTATCGAAACCGACAGGGTAGAGTCCTATGCGGCGTTCGAATTTATATTTAAGAGAAAGCATACAGGTAGATACGTGCCACCAATGACCTGTTGCATCGACAAATGTACCGCCGTGACCGCTACCCTGGACATAGCCTCCGGGCTTGTAACTCATCGGATTATGTTTCTGATAGATGAATGGTCCAAGTGGATTGTCCGAGACATATACGCCGTCGGCATAAACTTTGAATTCGGTGCCTGGTGCGCCATATTGAAGATAATATTTTCCGTTATGCTTGTTCATGTAAGCTCCTTCTGTAAAAGGTGGAAGTGTCACTTCATCATCGTTGTTCATTCCGAAACGCTCCCATCCGTGTTCTTTCGGATGAAGAGCCATTACATCGTGGATTTTGCTGATTGGATAGAAATCTTGGCGGCTGAGTTCTACAGCTTTAAGAGGATATTCATTGCTTGAGCCGTAGTAGAGATAAAGTTTGCCGTCGTCATCGAGGAAAAGGCATGGATCCCAAGAAGGCAGGACATTCTTGTCTATAGCACGACGGAAACGACCTGATTTAGGCTCCGTCGAGTACCACACAGGAAGTCCTTCATACGTTGAACCGGTATAGAATAACGTATCACCTGACACATATGCCGCAGGAGCGCATTGGTCGTCATCTGCCGGTTTACGTTTGAAGCTTGCGCGGGCAAAATCCCAGTCCGTTAGATTTTTTGAGTAGTGAAAACCATCCTGATTTGTTGAGAAAAGAAATATCTCATCGCCATACATCAGAGCCATTGGGTCGGCTGAGGAGCGGAAGGTGCCGCCTGTGCGTGTGTTATTGTTATATGGTTCATAATTATAGCTTATATTCATAGGATTGCAATAAGTGGTGGGGGCATATGTTTCAGGATTATACCACTCGGTCGCCTGCGCTTTGCGGCGAGGCAGTGAAGACCTCTTTTCTCCATCGCGCAGAATTATGTTTACATTCTCATAGTCTTTACCTACAGGATGGTTTGTCAGTTCCATCCCCGGATAATATACATATAATAGTGTGTCCGAATCAACCGCTCTGAGTGTGAATTGTCCTTTTTCATCAGTGTTGCAATGTATTGGCGATGCAGGAAACATGACGGTCGCTCCTTCGAGCGGCTTGCCTGCAGAATCTTTAATCACTCCTTTAATGATGTGTTCTTTGACAACCGGGATATAATAATCACTTATCTGCCCTTTCACAACTTTGATTTCCTCGTCAGCCGAAACTGAGTTGCAGAACAGCATGGAAATGCCCCCGACAAGTGATAATGCTTTAATGAAATGTTTCATGGTTATGAATTTTACTCGTACGTTTTGTTTATGCAAAGTTATAAAATTCATCAGATAATCAGCAAATAAAAACGTCCGCAATCCCGAGAACTGCGGACGTTTTATAGAAAATATTAAATTAATCTAAGCCAATCGCACACTGTCGTCAGCAATAACGATTTTGTGCTCCTTGTACAGTTTCCCGATAGCCTTTTTGAAGTCTTTTTTGCTACAGTGGAAAGCCTCTTTGATTTCTTCAGGCGATGATGCATCAGTGACTGTCATAGAGCCGCCTTCACGATTCAATCGGTCGATAATCTCATCGGCAACCTCAGCCACCCGGTTGACAGCCCTGCCGCCTAAAGTAAGATCAATCTTATTGTCATCACGCACGTTTTTCACATAGGCTGTAATGGTCTGCTCGATTTCAAGAGGTGCATATACTTCGTTGTCATATATCATGCCTTGAAAAAGATTATCGACAATGACTTTGTAACCGATTGGTGTATGCTGCCAAACGAGCGCATTCACTTTATCGCCGACGCGATATTCCGGCATTACGTTTCCCAGAAATTTCTCGAGTTTAGCTGAAGCAACGACGCGTTTGGTGATATGGTCGAGATAAACATAGACCGGATAAATACCGCCTTCTTCCATGCGGATACGCTGTTCGGAAAATGGTACAAGGATATGCTTCGGCACACCCCAGTCAAGAAATGCACCTATTTTATTAACTTGAGCTACCTGCAGGAACGCGAACTCACCTACGCAGGCGAAAGGATGCTCGGTTACAGCCACAGGTCTGTCCTCTGAGTCGTTATATACAAAAACTTCTATCTCGTCGCCTACTGCTGCGTCCGCAGGTACATATCGCGCGGGAAGCAATACGTCATTGCCGTTGTCGTCGGTCAGATATGCGCCGAAATCGACGAAACGGGC
Organism: uncultured Bacteroidales bacterium; assembly: GCA_947175535.1. Classification (GTDB taxonomy): domain Bacteria; phylum Bacteroidota; class Bacteroidia; order Bacteroidales; family Muribaculaceae; genus CAG-873. Next base: position 8,451 of record CAMWNF010000061.1, on the reverse strand, counting down.
TACGCGCAGACGGTTGTATTTACCAATGTTTATCATTTTTGTTATTCTTTGATTTTACAAAATTAACGAAATAATCTTAAATTTGCACCAACGATAGGCGCTTCACTATTCCAACATTTGCCCTTCGACAATTGTTTTATCCAAAACTCATTAATGGAAACCATCCTTAAATATTTCACCACGTTGAGCGATAGGCAACGCACTCAGTTTGCGATGCTCAAGGAGCTTTACACTGACTGGAATTCAAAAGTCAATGTTATCTCGCGTAAGGATATCGATAATCTGTATCTCAAGCATGTGCTTCACTCGCTTGCTATAGCGAGGTTTCTGGGTCCTCTGTCAGATGATACTGCATTGCTCGACATGGGGACAGGCGGGGGATTTCCCGGTATACCGCTGGCGATTGCCTATCCGGGCTGTAAGTTTCATCTGATTGACCGTATCGGCAAAAAAATCAATGTCGCGCGTGAGATTGCGTCGTCGATTGGTCTTGAAAATGTCACGTTTCAGCATGGTGATATCGGCGAATGCCGTGACAGATATGACTATGTGGTAAGCCGGGCAGTTATGCCGCTTAACGGTCTTGTTCCGCTTATAGTCAAGAATATAAAGCGTAAGGATGATAAAGCGAACCGCTATTCGCCGGGACTTGTCTGTCTGAAAGGCGGTGATATCGCCGAGGAAAGCAAAGGCGTGAAATTCCCGGTCATCGAATTTCCGGTCAACGAGTTTTTCAACGAAGAATTTTTTGACACCAAGAAGATAATCTATGTGCCGATAACCCTATAAATTCAAGTTATTATGTTGAAGGTAAAACAATTTGTATTCAATATGTTCGGAGTCAACACATTTGTGGTGTCTGACCCCGATAGTCATGAAGCCGCTGTGATAGACCCCGGCATGTTTACTTCGGCTGAACGTAAGGAGTTTGACGACTATATATCGGAAAATTCATTGAAAATAGTCCAGCTTATAAACACCCATCTCCATCTTGACCATTGCTTTGGAGACAATTATGTCCGTGACAAATATGGAGTGAAGGTGTCGGCAAATGTAGGAGACGCACCTCTTGGCGCTGACCTCGGACAGCAGATAAGGCGGTTCGGCGGCAGGGGTGATATGCCGGGTGTTGCTATCGATGTTGAGCTTCGCGAAGGCGATATTATAAAAATCGGTTCCGGCGAACTTCAGGTCATCGAGACCCCTGGTCATTCAAAAGGCGGTATCTGCCTTTACTGCCCTCAAGGTAAATTCTTAATTTCAGGTGACACTCTTTTCCGCGGAGGAATAGGCCGAACAGACCTTGAGGGTGGGAACCAACGCGAATTGATCGAAAGTATCCGAAAAAAACTCTTCAATTTGCCCGACGATACAACCGTTTTGCCCGGTCACGACCGCTTTACCACCATAGGTGATGAAAAGCGCTCGAATCCTTACGTGTGATAAGTGTTAGTTTTTGAGCCAAAGCCCGAATGGGTCATATTCTGCCCAGTTGGTTTTGACGCGTGAAGAACAACGTTCGATGATATCTGTCAGCACGAGTCCTGTTCCCAGACGGCGTAGTGCATATGTTATATCGTCCGGACCCTCTTCCACAACCAGTTTGAGTATCATCTTTGAGAATTCTGCAGCTTCTTTAAGTCTGCCGATTTTTGCAAGCGAAATCGCGTATGCCACGAAGACAAGAGCTGCGACATCAGGCGTTGCGGCTGAGGCTCCGACAGTTGGTCTCTGGAATGTGCTGCACACTGCTGCAAAATCTTCGAGTTGGAAATAATCGACGATAAGAGCCTCGTTGATAGATGGATGACGGTAGCCAAGTTTTCGGTCGCAATAGTTCAGTATGTCAATCGCTTTGTCATACGCTCCGAGGGCTTCAAGTTCTCCAGCCCACAATAGCCAGCCGTTTATGTCGCCGGGCGCGTCCGCTTTATCGACTTCAGCTATGAGTTTTTCAGAAGGAGCTGCATCAATTGCCATAAGGTCAGAAGCGAGCTTACGGTTCCCTTTATTTTTTGCGAAACATTTCAAAAGGGTTTCGGCGGCAGCCTTTCGGGCTTTCTCATCACCATCGGGCGCACATTCGATATAAAGTGCTGCAAGAAAGCGGTTGATGTCGATATCGTCAGGATAATCCTCTGACAGGCGTTCGAGTGCTTCAATCGCCTGTTGTCTGCCGTTATCATCACGGGCGAGCAGTCTGGCTTGATAGAAACGCATTGCTTTGTCGCCGGGGAGAATGGCTAATGCAAGATCGAGTGCCTGAAGTGCACCTGCGACGTTGTCGTCAATATCATATTCCTGGGCGAGCATAAACCAATATTGCTCGTTGTAAGGCTCGATTTCAGTCAGTTCTTCGAGTAGTTTGATTGCTTCGCCATAACGTTGCTCCATTTCGAGCATCACGGCGATTTCATATAGTAATGTAGGCAGATAAGTGACGTGGGCTCTCAACGCATCGAGACGGTCAAGCAGCCAGTCAGTCTGACCGAGCGATGATGCAAGGTCAACGAGCTGTATTACTTCCTCATCGTCGAACTCTCCGTAAGCGGTAAGAATATTGTCAAGTGCCGTAATAGCTTCCGCGCCCATTAGATTGGCGTTTCGTATGCGGGCGATGTCCCAGAGCACGCCATGGCTGTTTGCGTTATCCTGAAGATATTTTGACGTCAAATCATCACCGAACGTATGGTAAAGTAGTGCGCGACGCTGCTTTAGCGCGACGCTGTCGGGGTAATAGCGCGCACCGCAGAGAAGCACTTCCATCCGTAAATAATCATCGTTGAGGTCTCCGGCATAGTCGAAAATCTCGATAAGTTCGTCCTCGTCGAAATATTGCGACGAAGAGTCTCCGCTCAGCGATTGTCTGAAACGGTTGCAGAGTTCTTCGCGGCGGTCGTTGGTGTTGTCGCTCATTTAATCTTTAGCGGTTGCCTTCAAGCCTTTTTCTGTTCTTTTTCCCAGCTGTCTTTAAGCGCGATTGTGCGGTTGAATACCGGTTTTTCCGCTGTCGAATCGTAGTCGGGGGTGAAGTAACCGATGCGTTGGAACTGGAATTTGCGTCCGCGCTCATTGTTTTCAGCGATAAACGGTTCGATTTTCACGCCTTTGACCACTTTGAGTGAGTCAGGATTAAGCATCTCGCGGAAATCGCGTTCAGTCTCGGCAGCCGGATTTTCTACATTGAACAGACGGTCATACAGGCGCACTTCTGCATCGATTGCGTGTTCAGCCGACACCCAATGTAGCGTACCTTTCACCTTTCGTGCCGCGCCGGGCATACCGCTGCGCGACTCAGGGTCGTACGTGCAGTAGATTTCATCTATATTGCCGTCTGCATCTTTGTGAACACCTGTGCATTTGATTATATATGCACCCTTGAGACGCACCTCTGAGTCCGGAGCGAGACGGAAGAACTTTTTGGGCGGATTTTCCATGAAGTCGTCGCGCTCGATGTATATCTCGCGGGAGAATGGCATTTTGTGGGTGCCGCTTCCTTCTTCCTCGGGATTATTATCCATCTCGACAGTTTCAGTCTGACCTTCCGGATAGTTGGTGATTACAACCTTTACGGGATTCAGCACTGCCATCACTCGGGTAGCTTTTTTGTTGAGGTCGTCGCGGACTGCGTGTTCGAGCAGCGAAACGCTGTTTAGAGCCTCGTATTTAGTATATCCGATTGTGTCGATGAAGCGGCGGATTGACTCGGGTGTATAACCGCGGCGACGCATACCTGATATGGTCGGCATGCGGGGGTCGTCCCATCCTGCTACAAGACCTTCCTTTACAAGCTGGAGTAACTTGCGTTTGCTCATTACGGTGTAGGTGAGGTTGAGACGGTTGAATTCAATCTGACGCGGGCAATAGCTGTCGTCGGCTATTTCTTTTACGAAATATTCGTAGAGCGGACGGTGAGGCACAAATTCAAGCGTGCAGATAGAGTGGGTGACACCTTCGAAAAAGTCGCTCTGCCCGTGGGCGAAATCATACATCGGGTAGACTTTCCATGTTGTGCCTGTACGATGGTGAGGATGTTTGATAATGCGGTACATTATCGGGTCGCGGAAATGCATGTTCGACGACGCCATGTCGATTTTCGCACGAAGCACTCGCGCTCCTTCGTCAAACTCTCCGGCATTCATGCGTTGGAACAAGTCGAGATTTTCCTCCACCGACCTGTTGCGGTAGGGGCTTTCTACACCAGGCACGGTCGGGGTGCCCTTCTGTGCGGCTATTTCTTCCGATGTCTGGTCGTCGACATAAGCCTTGCCTTCCTTGATAAGACGGATAGCGAGGTCATAGAGCTGGGGAAAGTAGTCGGATGCGTAATATTCGCGGTTTCCCCAGTCGAAACCGAGCCAATGGATGTCCTCACGGATTGAATCAACATATTCGACATCTTCTTTAACCGGGTTTGTGTCGTCGAAACGCAGATTACAGGTTCCGCCGAATTTTTCTGCGACTCCGAAGTCCATGCAGATGGCTTTTGCATGACCGATATGAAGATAACCGTTGGGTTCGGGTGGGAAACGGGTGTTGAGCCGTCCGCCGTTCTTGCCGGCCTGAAGATCGTCCCAGACGATTTGTTCAACAAAGTTCAGACCCTTTTTCTCGGTCGATTCTGTTTCGTTGATTTCTGCCATGAGTTATAATTGTTAGTGACCTCCTTCTATGGAGGTGCTGTTGGTTGATAATCGGGCTTATTATATTTAGTGTGCAAAAATAATCATTATTTACGAGAGCACGGTCGCTTTTATCGAAAAATCGTCGGAGCCGGCGGGATTTTTATTCCAAATTTTGTAACTTCGTAGCTCGGTTGGACGGCTGGTGTTGTCCTTTGCACAAAAAATTATTTAAGATGAAGTTTTTACGTGATATATTCCTGTCATTATCCCTTTTTGGAAGTTTTTTACCTGTTGCTGCTCAGGATTTGCTCGGTGTTGATGGAGAGGAAGCCAGTTCGATAGGTGTCTTTATCAAAGACCTCACTACAAACGAGGTGCTATATGATTTTAATTCTGAAATAGCGTTGACTCCCGCGAGTGTGATGAAAGCCGTGACAACGGCTACGGCTCTCAGTCTGCTCGGCGAGGATTTCCGTTTCACGACTCAGGTTGAGCTTCACGGAACAGCTGCTTCCGGTGGCACCTGGAGTGGCGACCTTGTGATTGTTTCATCCGGCGACCCGACGGTCGAGAGTGAGAATTTCAAATCAAATCTCGGCTTCTGCGACTCTATCTGCACGTCTTTGCGGCGTATGGGCATAAGGGAAATTGAAGGAGCAATCGTTGTCGAGGAATCGCTCAGCGATGCCGGCCCTATCGCACAATGGGAGATTGAGGACGTGGCGTGGCCATATGGTGCCGGTCTTTATGGTATGAATTACCGCGACAACACATGCTGGGTTTATCCTTTGACCGGCGAGACAAAGCCTTTCGTTCCCGGACTTAAAGTCAATGTGAAGGAAAGTAAGGACAGTAATGACCTTTTGCGTGGAGTCGGCTCAGATGTGCTGACGGTTTTCGCCAGAAACACAGATAATAAAAAATGGTCAGTCTCGACCACGGTTCCCGACCCGTCGGCGGTGCTTGTCGCACAACTCACCGATGTTTTGAAAAATGCAGGAATTACAGTGGGAAAACGACCGGTTTCGCGTCCGGGAGAGTCTGTCCACAAAGTTTATACCCACCGCTCACCGGCGGCATCGGATATAATGCGCAGCCTCATGGTCCGCAGCGACAATCTTTTTGCCGAAGGCATCCTGCGTGCCATCGCTCCGGGTGATTCGCGCGACAAGGCGATAAAACGCGAAAAAGAACTTTGGAGTAATCGGGGCGTTGATTCGCGTTACTCTATAATATTCGACGGCAGTGGCTTGACTCGGGGTAACCGCATACAACCCCGTTTCCTTGCCGATATACTCGAATGGATGGCTGAAAGTCCGAAGGCTCAGACTTATGTCTCGTTTTTCCCGAAAGCAGGGCTTGACGGCACACTCCGCACATTCCTGACGAAATCGGCATTGAAAGGAAAAATCGCCCTGAAGACAGGTAGCATGAACTCAGTGCAGTGTTACGCAGGTTATAAACTCGACGATAACGACCGCCCTACGCACGTCATAGTTATAATGGTCAACGGATTTTTCTGCAAACGTGCCGACCTGAAAAAGAGCATTGAAGACCTTCTCAACGACACATTCCTATAATAATACGATATGGATTTACTAAATAAAGCACTCGAGCTGTGTGCGGAAATCGAACAGCGTCAGGCAGAGCTCCGCGCAATCATAACCCAACTCATAGAAAAAATCGAATCACAGCCGGACGAAACAGTGGGCTGTGACGCAACAAGTTGCGTCCATCAGGCAAAAGAAGCCCCGACTCAGATATTGTCAGACCTGTCAGACCTGTCAGACTCGTCCGACCGGTCCGACTTGTCCGACTCGTCAGAAAATCCCGCCCCGTCTGACAAAATCGAAAAACCGGCTGCTCCCGATCTCCGAAAAGCCTTCACAATCAATGACCGTTTCCGCTTTCGTCGTGAACTTTTCGGTGGTGATGACAAGGCTTTTGTGGCTGCAATCGACCGTATGGGGCAATGTAAGGATTATAATGAAATCGAAGCATTCATCTCAACCCTCGGTTGGGATGCCTCAAACGAAGACGTTGTCGCATTCAAAGAAATTATATCAACATTCTATAACGGTTACCATCTATGAGCGGTAAGCTCTATATAGTTCCGACGCCTATCGGAAATCTGTCTGACATGACTCCCCGGGCGGTCGAAGTACTGTCTCGGGCATCTCTGATTCTTGCAGAAGACACACGCACAAGTGCTACATTGATGAAACACTTCGGCATAACCACCCCCATGGTCAGTCATCACAAGTATAATGAACATAGTGCGGTCAGCACGATTATCGAGAGGCTCAAGGGTGGTGAAGTGATTGCACTCGTATCTGATGCCGGCACACCAGGGGTATCTGACCCTGGTTTCATGCTTTCACGTGAATGCCGACGAGAAGATATTGAAGTCGAAACGTTGCCTGGTGCCACTGCTTTTGTTCCTGCGCTTGTAAGTTCGGGACTGCCTTGCGACCGTTTTGTTTTCGAAGGCTTTCTCCCTCCGAAAAAAGGACGTGCCACAAGAATTTCCACCCTTGCCGATGACCCGCGCACCTTTATTATATATGAATCACCATTGCGCTTAGCCAAGACTCTTGAGCAATTGGCAGAAGCATGCGGTGCCGCTCGTCCTGCTTCTGTCTCACGTGAAATTTCTAAGATTCACGAAACGACGGTTCGCGCAACTCTCGGAGAACTTGCCGAATATTTCAAAATGAACCAAGCGCGAGGTGAGATTGTTATTGTTGTTGGAGGCAAACAGGATGCGCCCGACGAGAAAGTTCATAAAAACAAATACAAAGACTAACAATTACACTTATGAAGAAAGTCATTACATTCAGCCTTATAGTCGCTCTTGCGCTTTCAGCTTGTGATTCAGGCAAATCAGAACGGGCTAAACAAGAAGAAGCCCTTAACAAGGCGACTCGTGAAGAGCTTGCGACCGCGGTTGCGGAGCGAGACCAGCTGTTCAGCCTCTATAATGATATAAGTCAGGGCATGGACCAGATTAAACAGCTTGAGAATATTCTGACTGTATCGAATACTTTGCCCGGCGAAACTGTAACGCAGCGCGAGCAGATAATGGCGGATATCGCAGCTATTCAGAAAACGCTTCAGGATCGTCGCGAAAAACTTGCCGAACTCGAAAAGAAACTCGCAAGCTCCAGCCAGAACAACAATACTCTTCGACAGACCATAACCAACCTGCGGGCTCAATTGGAATCACAGTCTGCCGAAATCGTTTCCCTTAAAGAAAATCTTGATCAGGCGCGTGAACGCATTGGTAAACTCGATGCGGCTGTCGATTCTCTGACCACTACAGTCACTACAGTCACCGACGAACGCGACATCGCTCAGGAAGAAAGCGTGAATCTTGCAAATGAACTTAACACATGCTACTATGCCATCGGCAGTAAAAGTGAGTTGAAAGACCGTCACATCATCGAGACCGGTTTCCTTCGCAAGACTAAACTCATGAAAGGCGACTTCGACCAAAGTTTCTTCACGACAGCCGACAAACGCACGCTCAGTCGCATCGCTCTCCACTCTAAGAAAGCTGAAATCCTGACGAACCAGCCCGAAGGTTCATATATCATCGACAGCGATAACGGTCAGAAAGTTCTCGTTATCACCAATCCCGATGCCTTCTGGAGTTTATCAAATTACCTCGTAATAAAGATAGACTGACATAACTAACGTCTTACCATCATACCGCCCCCGGACTTCCACCAACACCCGAAGCCCGGGGGCGTTTGTATTTTACAAAAAGCATAGCCGCAGTTCTTTATTTCAAGAGATTTTTTTAACTTTGTAAATAATAATAAAT
>CAMWNF010000060.1 GCA_947175535.1 uncultured Bacteroidales bacterium | reverse complement strand
CTTGTGGATTTCATGCGTTCTTCAAAGTTAACTATTTTTTTGTAAATAAGGCAGATAATATCAATGTAAAAAATGTGAAATTATGTTATTGGTTTTGCTATATGGTTGGGTGTTAATGCATTGTGTGTAAATGGCAATAGCTGTGTACAATAGCTGTCTCGGTCAGGAAATACGGCTCCAGTCGCGAATGCCGGAAGACGCGGCGGCGAGTTCGCGTGCAAACAATGAATTTTCAGGTAACGATAATGTCGGGTCTTTGTCAATCAGATGTTCAGCAGCCCGACGTGCCATCTGTATAATCTGACCGTCGGTTGCAAGGTTGGCGATATGAAGCTCGAACGGAATACCGCTTTGCATAGTTCCTTCGATATCGCCGGGTCCACGCATCTGCATATCAGCTTCAGCAATCAGAAATCCGTCTGACGTCTGAGTCATCAATTCAAGACGTTGGCGGGTAGTCTTGGCGATTTGATGTTTAGACATGAGGATACAATAGCTTTGGTCTGCACCACGACCTACACGACCACGCAACTGATGGAGCTGAGACAATCCGAAACGCTCGGCGTTTTCGATAATCATGACCGAAGCATTCGGAACATTCACGCCAACTTCTATCACGGTTGTCGCAACAAGTATATCAGCCTGATGTGAAGCAAAAAGATTCATCTGATAGTCTTTCTCGGACGGTTTCATCCGACCATGAACAAAGGCTACTTTATAGTCCTTGAACGTGTCACAAATAATCTGATAACCTTCTTCGAGACTTCGTAAATCGAGTTTTTCGTTTTCCTCAATAAGGGGATATACGATGTAAACTTGTCTGCCTAACCGCAATTGACCGTAAACGGCGCGATAGACCTGAGCGCGTTGTTCGTCATAGCGCAACAATGTCTCAACCGGTTTTCTGCCTGGTGGAAGTTCATCTATGACAGATACGTCAAGGTCTCCATAAACAGTCATTGCCAGAGTTCGAGGAATTGGAGTCGCGGTCATTACCAGAACATGTGGTGAAATCTCGTTCTTAGCCCATAATTTAGCACGTTGGGCGACTCCGAATCTGTGCTGTTCGTCAATTACGACAAAACCAAGTTGTTTGAATTGTACGGTATCCTCTATGACGGCGTGGGTTCCGATAAGGATTGACAACGTTCCGTCGCGCAGACCTTCATGGATGCTTTGGCGCTCGCGCTTACCTGTTGAGCCGGTCAGTAATGCCACTCTGACGCCTAAAGAACCCAGCATTGATGAGATAGTCTCAAAATGCTGGGTTGCGAGGATTTCTGTGGGAGCCATAAGACAAGCCTGAAGTCCATTGTCGACAGCCAGAAGCATGCACATTAATGCCACAAGCGTTTTACCGCTCCCGACATCGCCTTGGACAAGACGGTTCATCTGTCTTCCGGTGTTGACATCAGCACGGATTTCTTTTATAACACGTTTCTGAGCCCCCGTGAGATCGAACGGCAGACATTCTTTATAAAAACGGTTGAAAACTTCCCCTACGCGTGTCAGTTTATGTCCGATAGAGATGTTTTTACGTCGCATCGAGCGGCGCAGCATGTCGACCTGTATATAAATCAGTTCGTCGAATTTTAATCTTAGTTTTGCGCGACTCAGTCTTTCGGAGTCTGTAGGGTTATGGATTTCTGCCAGAGCTTCTCCGAGCGGCATAAGCTTATTTTCTGCAATGACAGATTGTGGTAATGGGTCGACAATTGTTTTGCGGGAAGCGAGGAGAGTCGCAATCCAAGCGGAAAATTGTCGTGAGGTTATGTTTGCATTACGCAGTCGTTCGGTCAAAGGATATACGCCTCTGACCGGTTGCTGAGCCATGGCAGACGAAGGTAAATCAATCTCGGGATGGCTCATCTGTTTGATGCCCATATAACTTGAGGGCTTACCGAATAATACATACTCGGTGCCGACAGTCAGGCTTTCACGAATAGGTCTGATTCTTCTGAACCATACTACTTCCATTGTAGCCGTTCCGTCTGAAAACAGACCGACAAGCCTCATCTTCGTACCTTCTCCGATTGTATTGAATGATACAAATCGTCCGCGAAGCTGTACGTAAGGCATCTCGTCATTGAGTTCACGGATAGTGTATATTTTTGAGCGGTCAAGATAATGCGTCGGGAAATGTCGCACAAGGTCATAGCCGGTTGAGATGCCGAGTTCTTTTTTCAATAATTCAGCCCTGCGAGGTCCAATGCCTTTCAGATATTTTATGTCATAGGTTCGCAGTGAATTCATTTTCCAGTTCTCTCCTTTATGAGAATTTCGGCTACTGCGATATCGCCAGGATTAGTGATTTTAATATTGTCATGACTGCCTTCGGTAAGCACGATATGTGAAAATCCGGCAGACTCCATTACCGAAGCATCGTCTGTAAATTCTCGTCTGTATGGCAATGAATACGCTTTTCTGAGTCTATCGCCTTTGAATGCTTGTGGAGTCTGGACCGCGCGCATGATATTTCTGTCTATGCTTGAGCTTGTGCCGTCTTCTTTCACTATACGGAGTGAATCTGTGACAGGGACAGCCGGAATGGCACCATCGACAGAATTATCTGAGGTGATAGCAGACATCAGAGGTTTTATTATTTTATCAGAAATCATAGGACGAACTGCGTCGTGGACTAAAATGATTTCGGCTTCGTCCGATTTTATTATTGCATTTCGGACCGATTCCCAGCGGGTTGCTCCGCCATGAGTTATTTCCGGAGATTGAAAATTATGTTTTGAACATAGATCGAGCCATAAATCCTCCATATCGGGATTTATGACCAATGTTAATCGGGCTTCTGGAAGAGAACTTCTCAAAGCTTCGATTGTAGCCATCACGACGGGTCTGCCGTTCAGATTGCAAAATTGTTTGGGCAGCGGTGCTCCGAAACGGAGACCGCTGCCCGCAGCAACTATTATTACATTAACCGATGCCATCAGTCGGCGAACATCGGATAATCAGTCATCATTGAATTTACTTTTTCTCTTACGGAAGAGATTACAGTAGGGCTATCGGCGTTTGAAAGGACGGTATCAATCATTTCAACGATTTCTCCCATACTTTCAGTCTTTACGCCGCGGGTTGTGATGGCAGGTGTGCCGAGACGGATGCCGGAAGTCTGGAAAGGAGAGCGGGAATCAAACGGAACCATATTCTTGTTAGCAGTAATATCAGCTTCGACAAGAACCTTTTCTGCAACCTTACCTGTAAGTTCAGGGAATTTTGTTCGGAGGTCAACGAGTATGCAGTGGTTTTCTGTTCCGCCGCTGACAATCTTGTATCCTTTGTCTTTCAGAGCTTCCGCCATTGCTGCGGCGTTGGCTTTTACTCTTTTCTGATAGTCTTTGAATTCAGGCGTGAGAGCTTCTCCGAAAGCTACGGCTTTCGCTGCGATTACATGTTCGAGCGGTCCACCCTGAACACCGGGGAATACAGCCGAGTCAATCAACTGCGACATCTTACGCACTTCTCCTTTCGGATTGGTTTTTCCCCAGGGGTTGTCGAAGTCCTTGCCGAGCAGAATGATGCCACCACGAGGACCACGCAAGGTCTTATGAGTGGTCGATGTTACGATATGTGCATATTTTAAGGGATTATCAAGCAGACCGGCAGCGATGAGACCTGCAGGATGTGCCATATCTATCATAAGAAGTGCTCCGATTTCATCGGCTATCTTACGCATACGTGCATAATCCCACTCACGTGAATAGGCGCTTGCTCCACCGATGATAAGTTTCGGACGTTCACGAAGAGCAACTTCCTCCATCTGGTCATAATCGACAAGACCCGTATCCTCGCGGACATTGTATTCAAGGGCGTTAAACACGAGTCCGGAGAAATTGACAGGGCTTCCGTGGCTGAGATGACCGCCGTGCGACAGATTAAGACCGAGGAATTTATCGCCAGGTTTCATCACTGTCATGAATACAGCCATGTTTGCCTGAGCTCCCGAGTGAGGCTGAACGTTGGCATATTCAGCACCAAAAAGTTTCTTTATGCGATCTATGGCAAGCTGTTCGGCTTCATCGACAACCTGACAGCCTCCATAATAACGGTGACCAGGATAGCCTTCGGCATATTTATTTGTTAGGCACGAACCCATAGCCTGCATTACCTGGTCGCTTACGAAGTTTTCTGAGGCAATCAGTTCAATGCCTTTTTTCTGGCGTTTGTGTTCGCGTTCGATGATGTCGAAAATTTGTTTGTCTCTTTCCATTACGCTTGAGTTTATTTTAGAAATTGTACACTGGATTATTTCTTTTTCTTTACGGAAAAGCCAAAGCCTCCGATTTTTTCGCCAAGGGGATAATATCCTCCGTGAGAGTATGCCATAAGTCCGGATGCCGAAAGGTCGAAAGCTCCGGTTTCGGGCTGGAGATAACGTTCGTCAGCCAGGACATTGAGAACATCTGCAATAAACATATCATGGCTGCCGAGCGATAGGATTTCCTTAACGCGGCATTCTATCGATAAGGGGGATTCCGCTATTGAAGGACAAGCAACCTTGATGCCTTTCTGAGGGGTAAGACTGGTTTCTTTCCATTTGTCATAATCCCGTCCCGAACGGACTCCGCACCAGTCTGTCGCGCGAGCCATGGCGGCAGTGGTGAGATTGACCGTGAATTCCATCCGGCTGCGGATTATTTCATATGAATATCGCTCGGGGCGAACAGAGATGTATAGCATGGGTGGATTGGTGCATATTGTTCCGGTCCATGCTACTGTAAGTAAATTGGAAACGCCTTCATAATCTCCGCAACTTACAAGAGCAGCGGGTAGGGGATAGACCATTGTGCCGGGTTTCCAACTTTGTTTCATAATATCTGCGCGTCAGTTCCTGCAACAGTGTGATTGCAATAATGACAGCGGATGACTACAGGGTCGTGAGCTACGACTTCGAATTTGGTTGCCATCGGCTCATTATTTGAGATACATTTCGGATTATCACATTTGACTATCCGAGTCAGGGTATCAGGCAAACGCACCGGACGTTTATCAACGACTTCAAAATCGCGGATTGTATTAACAACTGCATTAGGAGCGATAAGGGCAATGCGGTTAAGCACTTCTTCGGGAAATTCGGTGTCGGCAATCTTTATTATGCCTTTGGTTCCGATTTTGCCGCTATGAAGATTGTTGCCGATTGTCACATGGCATTTTGAATGCTCGAGACCGAGAAGTCTGACAGCCTGAAAAAGTGCGGTAGAGGGGATTCTATCTATAACTGTGCCGTTGCGTAGTGCTGCGACTGCAAGTTCTTTCTTTGTAGTGCTCATTGCTTTGGCGTTTAAGATTATTTACGTGGGTCGATGCCTAATGCACGGGTAATTATAGCCTGACGGGCGAAAAGACCGTTTCTCGCCTGTTCGAAATAATATGCTTTAGGATTATCGTCGACATCGCGGTCTATCTCGTTCACGCGTGGAAGCGGATGTAATATTTTGAGCGTCGGTTTCGAATTCTCAAGCATAGAGTTATGGAGAGTATATAGGTTCTTTACCCGTTCATACTCCATAATGTCGGTGAAACGCTCACGCTGAACGCGAGTCATATAAATGATATCGCTTGAATTTATGACATCTTCCGAAAAGTCTGTTGACTCAGTGAATTTGATGCCATGTGTGCGACAGAATTCCTTGTATTCTTCGGGCATCTGCAGCTCTTTTGACGCAATGAAGTTGAAAGTCGGATTAAAGTACTGCATTGCCATTAGCAGAGAGTGAACCGTTCGACCGTATTTGAGATCTCCCACCATTGTAATGGTCAGATTATTCAGAGTTCCTTGCGTCTTGTAAATTGAATAAAGGTCGAGCATGGTCTGTGAAGGATGCTGGTTCGCACCGTCTCCGGCATTTATTACCGGTATATCGGTGACTTCGGTGGCATACCGGGCTGCACCTTCAAGATAGTGACGCATCACAATCAGGTCGACATAATTTGCGACCATCTTGATTGTATCCTTAAGCGTCTCTCCTTTGGATGTGCTTGTCGAATTGGCGTCGGAAAAACCGATAATGCGTCCGCCAAGACGATTCACTGCTGTTTCGAAACTGAGACGGGTACGTGTTGACGGTTCAAAGAACAATGTTGCGACAACACGTCCGTCAAGAATTTTACTGTTGGGGTTTTCTTCAAAATAACGCGCACGATCGAGCAAGTCGAGAATTTCGTCACGCGATATATCTGATATGGAGACCAGACTATTAGAACTCATAGTTTGCCTGTGTTTAATTCTATCGGCAAAGTTAGCAAAATTATGCCGATAAATCCTCAGCCAAACGAACTAATTTTCTGCCATACGGAATATTTATTTCAAAAATAAAAGACCGATTTTAGAAATCAGTAAGCCGAGCCTTTGAGCATGAGACCGACACGTTCGTGAAGACCGAACAGCAGGTTCATGCAATGAACTGCGTTACCTGATGCACCTTTGAGAAGATTATCTATGGCTGCGGTGATAAGCAGTTTATCATCGGTTTTTTCAAGTCGGATGAGACATTTATTCGTATTGGTTACGTCTTTAATGTCGACCGGATGATTGACAATGAATGTGAAGTTATGGTCATCGTAGTAATCCTCATAGAGAGATTGAATCTGACCGAGTTCAATCGGTGTGCTCATATATGCGGCAATCAGTGTTCCGCGAGGAAAACTACCTCCAAAAGAAAGCAGATTGATAGGGGCGTTGAAACTTGATTGGAGAGTGCGTAGCGTGGTTGTTATTTCTTCAAGCTGAGGATGGACGAACGCTCGTGACAGGGAGACATTATCATGGCGATACTCAAAGTCTATGACGCTTTCGGGTGCTGTCTCAGTGTCTGTAGTCCCTGTAATCGCGGTTATATGTATCGGGCTGTTCAGCATAAGGTTTTTTGCCAGCGGCAGTAATGCAAGTTCAACAGCCATTGCTACACTTCCGGGAGTGGCAACATGTAATGCCCCGCGTACCATCGGTTTTCGATTAAGCTCGGAAATGCCATATACGAAGTCTGAATTATCACCGGGTACTCTGAAATCACTTGAGAGGTCTATAAACCGTAGTGTTTCAGGTAGGGTAAGCGTGGAAAGCAGACTCGCGGATTCTCCTTTAGGCAGACAGCAGAAGGCGACATCGATAGTGTCGAGGTCTATTTTATCGGTGAACCGCATGTCTGTTTCTCCGGTGAGACCGTGGTGTATTTCTGCGACCGGTCTACCGGTTTCTGCAGGATTATGAACCCATAGTATCTCAACGTCGGGATGGTTGATTAACAATCTTATCAATTCTCCGGCTCTATGTCCTGCGCCGCCTATAATGCCTGCTTTAATCATGGTGGGGAGGGATTAATTTGAGGTTTCAGAACTGTTAGCTGTAAACAGGTCTTTGAAAATTATATCGCTGGCTCCCACACTGTCCTTGATGTACTGTCCGGCTGCTTTTCCGGCGTTAGTTAAGGCATATGGGTCGCCTAAGAAAATATTCATAGTCGCATTAAATTCAGGTGCGGAACTGAATGTGAAGCCCCCGCCACGGGCAATGAGTTCGCTTGCTTCTTTGAATTTCTTGTGGTTCGGACCGAAAATTACCGGGATACCATAGACTGCTGCTTCATTCAGATTATGTATGCCTGCACCGAAACCACCTCCGATTACGGCGACATTTCCATAACGATAGAGACTGCTTAACAACCCGAAGCAATCGACAATCATGTAATGGATATTTTCAAAATCTGTTGATAGCAGGTCTTTATCCTGAACTTCTGATAAAAGACAGGTCTTGGATGCTCCAAGCAGATTGCGGAGTGTTGTAAGTCGTGATTGGTCGAATTCGTGAGGTGCTATGATGGCTTTGACTTCAGGGTGAGATTTCAGCCAAGGAATATAGATTTCTTCATCAGCTTGCCAGCTACTTCCTGCAATCATAATGAAACGTGCTTTTTTTACAAAAGCCTCAACGGCGGAAATAGATTTTGCTGTAGCAAGAATATCAGTAACACGGTCGAAACGTGTGTCGCCGGCTACAGTGACTCTATCAATTCCAATTTTTTCAAGTAATTCGCGAGATGCTTCGTCCTGCACATACAGATGGTCGTAGCATTTCAGCATTTTTCTGAACATCCCCCCCCATTTTTTGAAAAAACGTTGCTTGGGACGGAAAATTGCTGAAATTATGTAAGTTGGGATGCCAGCCTTATGAAGTTTCTCCAGATAGTTGCCCCAAAACTCATATTTGGCGAAAATCGCCATTTTGGGTGAAGCGGCGTTAATAAAACGTTTTACTTTTCGTGGTGTATCGAAAGGAAGGTATGCAACACAATCGACTTGATTATAACCCGAACGGACTTCGTAACCGGAGGGCGAAAAGAACGTCAACAGAATTTTCTTATCCGGAAAATTTCTGCGTATACGCTCAATGACCGGACGAGCCTGTTCGAATTCACCTAACGAAGCTGCATGAAACCATACATCGAAACCTTCCGGCGCGATTTCAGCTCGTCGCTCCTTTATGACATCGAGAGTCTGCTTTTGACCGGCAAGCATTTTTTTTATCTTGGGAGAGCGTCTGGACGCAATCCGCGCACCGGCTGAGAAGAGGTGTATGCCTAAATTATACAGCGGGTTCATCTATCTTTATGCGTTCGATTGCTGCATTCAGTCGGGCTACCGTTTCTTCAAGACCTAAAAGTTCGGTGATGTCAAACATGTGCGGGCCTTTGCATTCGCCTACCACTGCAAGACGGAATGCATTCATGACATTGCCCATATGGTAACCTTTACTTGTAATCCAGTCGAGGATTGGCTGTTCGGCAGCTGATGAACTGAAATCAGGAAGTGCTTTGAGCTGTTCAATAAGTTCTTTCATGATGGCAGGTGTTTCCTGACTCCAGCGTTTCTTGATTGCTTTCGGGTCATAAGATGTCGGGGGGGTAAAGAAGAAGGCTGCCTGCTCCCAAAGGTCCTTGACAAAATTGATGCGACCTTTCACCATTCCGACAACCTTCGTGATGTATTCATCGGAATAATCATCAGGGTTGACTCCGTGTTCACGAAGAACAGGTTTGAACATTTCAGCCAGTTTTGCGTCATCAAGTTCCTGAAGGTAGTGGTGATTGAACCATTTACCTTTCTCATATGCGAATTTTGCGCCAGAACGGGAGCAATGTTCGAATGAGAATTTCTCAATCAGTTCGTCCATCGACATTATTTCTGTATCATCACCTGGATTCCATCCAAGCAGTGCGAGGAAATTGACAACGGCTTCTGGCAGATAACCGCTTTCGCGGTATCCTGTCGAGATGTTTCCGCTCGTCGGATCATGCCATTCGAGAGGGAACACCGGGAAGCCGAGGCGGTCGCCGTCGCGCTTGCTCAGTTTGCCTTTTCCGTCGGGCTTGAGCAGGAGCGGGAGATGGACGAAATGAGGCATTGAATCTTGCCATCCGAAAGCTTCGTAAAGAAGGACATGCAGAGGTGCGGAGGGAAGCCATTCTTCACCACGTATAACGTGAGATATCTTCATCAGATGGTCGTCGACAATGTTCGCGAGATGGTAGGTCGGGAGATCGTCAGCACTTTTATACAATACTTTGTCGTCAAGAATATCGCTCTTGATTGTGACTTTGCCTCTAAGCAAGTCATCAACGACAACAGCTCTTCCGGGCTCTATTTTGAACCGGACGACATATTTTTCTTCAGCGTCAATCAGTCTCTTGACTTCTTCAGCCGGCATGGTGAGAGAGTTGCGCATCGAACCGCGCGTCGAAGCGTCATATTGGAAATTCGGAGTCGCAGCGCGTGCGGCTTCAAGTTCCTCCGGGGTGTCGAATGCTATATACGCTTTACCTGCATCAAGAAGCTGTTTGACATATTGGCGGTAAATGTCGCGGCGTTCGCTCTGTTTATAAGGACCGTTTTCGCCTCCGCGACCGATTCCTTCGTCGATTTCAATACCGAGCCATTTCAGAGACTCAATAATATATTGTTCTGCTCCAGGTACAAAACGATTTGAGTCGGTATCTTCAATGCGGAGCAACATCTTGCCGCCGTTATGACGGGCAAAAAGATAGTTGTATAGTGCAGTTCTTACGCCGCCGATATGTAGGGGGCCTGTTGGCGACGGTGCAAATCTTACTCTTACTTCACGATCCATATATCATTACTGTATTTTACGGTCAATATATTAATGTGGCGCAAATTTAAGAAAAAATAACCAAAACGCCCATTATTAACGGATAAAATAGTTTTAGGGGATGTTATTGAGACGCTCATTGAGCCGGTATAACATGGAGAATAATACGAAATTAATAGGATAATCATTTGTAATGTGGAAGTATATACGTATTTTTTTCAAAAATAATTTGTGTCATTTGTTTGAATGAAGTCGAAACGGTAACTTTGTGGAGCGTTTTAAACTATTTATAGATTGGCTTATGACAGATATTAAACATATATCCCGTGAGGATTTGCAGAAATTGTTGTCATCGATGGAAATCGAGAGTACAGTTGACAGCGAGGGCACTCTTTACTGTGTATTCCCCTCCGACGAGGATTTTCCTCATGACGTTGTGTTCCATTTCACAAATGACGATGAAGGCTGGTTCGGCATAGAGGCAGTTCCAGATGAATTTGCCATTGAAGAAGAGAAAATAGGGCAGGCATTGGTGTTTTGCAATGAGTTTTCACGTAGGGCGCGTATCCCTAAGGCGTTTGTAATGAACGGTCGCTTCAAACTCGACCAGTGGATTGTTTTCCCTGCATCGACTGATGACGATTACATAAAACAATATATTGAATTAGTGTTGACAATGTGTTGGAGCTTCTTTGTCAATGCATATCGCAAACTATCTGAATGATATTAAAATGAGAGTATTATTAATCAACGGTAGTCCACACCCCGACGGCAATACTTCTATTGCTCTTGCCGAAGTAGCAGCGACACTGAACTCTGAAGGAATTGAGACCGAAACGCTTTGGATTGGGACAAAACCGGTTCAAGGGTGTATAGGTTGTTATAAATGTGCTACCTCTGGAGTTTGTGTTTTTCGAGATGACCTATATGTCAGGACTCGTGAAGCTGTCAGTCGTGCCGACGCTATAATTATCGGATCTCCGGTTTATTATGCCGGACCATCGGGCTCTCTGTGTGCTTTGCTTGACCGGTTGTTCTATTCATCAGGTAAATTACTTATGTATAAGCCTGCGGCATCGGTAGTGTGCTGTCGTCGCGGTGGTGCATCTGCAACTTTTGACAGATTGAATAAGTATTACACCATACTTAGTATGCCTGTGGTAAGTTCGCAATATTGGAATAGTGTCCACGGTAGGGAGAAAGGCGAAGCGCAATATGATGAAGAAGGTCTACAAACAATGCGAACTCTTGGTAAAAACATGGCATGGATGCTAAAATCATTTTCTGCATCTGACGCACCTGCGCATCCTGAGCCGGAACCACGTCAAGCTACTAATTTCATACGAAACGACCATGATTAATCTGGCAGATAAAACGAGACGTCGGATAGTTGTCCTTGACGGTTATGTCGCAAATAGTGGAGACCTTTCATGGCACGAACTTGAAAAATTCGGCGAACTTATAATTTATGAACGCACTTCGCCCGCTCAGGTGATAGACCGTTGCCGGGGTGCATTCGCCGTCTATGTTAATAAGGTTATTCTGGATGCCGGCATACTCTCTCTTTTACCCGACCTCAAGTTTATCGGAATCCTTGCGACAGGATATAACAATGTGGACCTTGAAGCAGCGCGTAAATACGGTAAAACTGTTTGCAATGTACCGGCATACAGCACAGCCTCTGTTGTGCAAATGGCATTTGCATTGCTTCTGGCTCTTACAAACCGGGTTGAGACCTATTCTTCAAGCGTTGCGCGCGGGGAATGGACGACTTGCAAGGATTTCAGCTATCGGCTGACATCAATTGAAGAACTCGATGGACTGACTATGGGCGTTTATGGTCTGGGCAATATCGGGTTACGCGTTGCGTCAACTGCTCATGCTTTCGGTATGCGGGTAGTAAGTTTTACATCAAAGCGTCAGGAACAATTGCCCGATTATATAGAGAAAGTGTCTCGCGACGAAATGTTCGGGCGGTCGGATGTCCTATCTCTAAATGCGCCTCTTGCTGATGATAATATCCACTTTGTCAACGCGGAAACATTAGCATTGATGAAGCCTACGGCGATACTGATAAATACAGCCCGTGGAGGACTTGTCGACGAGCATGCGCTTGCTGAAGCACTTCGCTCGAAGCGTATTGCGGCGGCTGGGCTCGATGTGCTTGAAAAAGAGCCTCCGGCTCATGATTGTCCGTTGATAGGTCTGGATAACTGCATCGTTACACCCCATGTGGCATGGCAGAGCACGGGTGCGCGCCGTCGCTTACTTGCTATTTCAGCTGAAAATCTTGCTGCTTTCCTTTCCAGAGAGCCGCAGAATGTTGTATCATGAACAGACCTCTACTAAAAATATTAAAGGGAGTGCATTTGCGCTCCCTTTTTCATATACATTATTTCTCGCCTAATATTTTATTGAAATAATCTCGCGTTTCGTCCCATTTATAGAATGGATAGATGTCCGTCTCTACCGGAATGCCGACCTCACGTTCGTTAAGCATGAATTTTACTATAACCTCACCTTTCTTATCTCTGAAAAAAATCATCTGAAGATTTGCTGCCATTGGGGAAATTTTATAGTCGGCATAGACGGTATGCAATTCATATGGATCATCGGTTGAGCCGTAGCATCCGTCAACTTTCATCAGACCAAGTAAAGGAACAATGCAGCTGTCGTGCCCGAATCTGAAATCTGCCCCGTTTTTACCTGATGCAATTGCTTCATCAGCGCTTTCAACTATATTAGCCAATAATGGGCGGGCATTGTCAAGAATGGTGCCTTGTGCCGACGTGGGGTTAGACATGTGGATATAATAGTGATAGTTGAAGTTTTTCCATAACTTGAATCTTTCTTCTGGGGTGAAAAGATCATCAAGCCTAACGTCGCATTCGGTGTTAGGAACATCTGTCGCTATAAGAAACAGACTGCGCATAAGCTCCTTACCGTCTATGTTGTTGTTTTTTAGATATTCATCATCCTTGAAAATTGCGGACATCAGTCGGTCCGGCTCAGTCACATCTTTGGCAAACTCGTTCGAGCGTTTTGACGACGGACTGTCCCTCTTTGTAAATGCCGCACCCTGTGGACTGACATTTGCCATATATTTCATATAACGCTTTCCCGATTCACGCGGAATGTTAAGGGAGGGCTTTAACTCTTTTAATCCTTCACAGAAAGCTGCCATAGAATGAGCGCAACGCATTACGGTCGTTGATCGTGCAGATAATATAGGCTCTCCGGCAAAAACTTCAGGGAACGCTTTATACATTCTCTGAGCTATATCGTGATGCTGTTTGACTCCGATTTGAGTGAGTTCGCCTTCTCTGCCTGCCGCATCTTCTTTGATAATGGCAAGTCTGTTCATTACATCTTTTCCGAAATCTGTCAGTGCGCCTGCTTTATCTGCCCGCTCTAAAATCTCGTATGGTTTACCGTACTGCTCCGGTTCAACTAAATAGCGTGAGCCGTGTCTTCCATAATGGCTAATATAAAAGGGCTTAAAGCCTTTGGGTGCCTTTGTGTTTTGTGATTTAGAGACAGGATATTTGTAATAAAGTCCGGCGGCTTTGTCCGGTGAAGCAGCGATTTCCACGAATGTTGTTTGAGCGCATGCTACAAACGGACAAGTTAGAACAGCAGCGAGAGTTAGTCTGAATATAATTGAGCGCATAATTATTTAAGGCGTTATATAAAATTACGAGACCGGATGCCGCGGGCTGCCAGAGCAGCTCGCGGCATCCGGTCATATATGTTTGAATTGGGGCTTAGTCGTTAAAGGTGAGTTCATCGAACCCTTCTTCGTCAAATTCATCGGGGTTGAACTCATTGTCGCCATAGAAGTCAGCGTCAAGGTCGTCAATCTGCGATACGGCTGCCGCTTTAGCATCGACTTTCGCGTCGAATTCGTCAAGGTCGACAATCTGTGAGGGTGCTTGTCCGAGCGATAGGGTGCATACCGGGTCTTTCAGATTTTTTCCCGGAATAAGTTCTTTCATTTCTATGAAGAACGCACGGTCGGTCATGTAGTCAAAAACATAAAGGAGCTTCTGACCTTCGTCCTCAATAAGGTCACTGAGAACGGTATCTTCCATCAACCATACATCCTGATCGGAATCAGAACCCATATCCTCGAATGTGATTTCCTTTTCTTTTTCCCAGTTGCGATCGCACATGAAGAACGAACTCATCTGGTTCTTATCATAGCCGACAGAATTGCATATTGCATTTTTTAAGTCGAGGAAAGTAGCGTCGGCATCGATTTTGATTTCTCTTTTGAAGTTGTCAACTTCATCGGAAACTATTCTAAAATTGAATATCATATATGGA
>CAMWNF010000059.1 GCA_947175535.1 uncultured Bacteroidales bacterium | reverse complement strand
GTAGCCATATCGTATGCCGATGGTGTTCATGTGGCAGTATGCGTTATAGAGACCGAACGTCCAGTAGCCGCGACTGTTTTTAACCGTGCAAGACAGGTCGAGACGGTGATAGAACGGGAGCTGGTAATTATTTACGGGACAACGCAAGGCGGCGTCTGTGCCGTAATTGAAATACATGTTGCCAAATTCGGGTACTGACCACAACTGAGGCAGGAAGGTGAAACGGTTGCCCGAATGTCCGACCCACGCAGCGCTCAGCTGAACCTTAGAATTGATATCCCAGTTAGCAACGACATTGATTGTATGGCGGTTGTCAAAACGGGCAGGATAAGAGACTCCACGGTTCTTTTCAGAGAAAGTGCGGTCAGCCCAGGCAAGCGAATATGCAATGTGACCGGTAAGCCGACCTGTCCTTTTCTCCAGTTTGAAATCGATGCCTTTCGAGGTGCCTTTTCCAGAAGTCAGACGGCTGCTCCACATATCCATGGGCGGTCTCAGATAATATTCGTCGCGATATTCTATCAGATTGTGCATCCATTTCCAATATGCTTCGATTGATAATCCATAGTTACCGTTTTCGGTCTGAGCATATATGCCCATTGAGATTTTATCGGCGGTCTGCGGTTTGAATTTACCGGTTATTGGAATCCATTGGTCGGTCGGCAGCGAGAGATAACTCTGGGTGAGTTGGTGGACGTACTGCGTGGTGCGGCTGTAAGCTGCTTTGACAGCTATCCGTTCATCAGGTCGCCACGCCATTGACAATCTCGGCGAAAGATTGAAATGAGTTTTTCCGTCTATGTTGAAAAGCGAGAAATGCAGACCACCGTTGACACGAAACTTCGAAGATATTTTCCAGTCGTCCTCGATATAAAAGTTTGCCTGATTGGCGTCGTAGGTCCAGACTGTGTCGCGGCTCTTAATCTCGAATTCCTTATACCTATAACTGCGCTCGGTCCGAGCCGGCAGAAATGAATGTCGGACATAGGACGCTCCGAAACGCACACGCGAGTTTTCGTCAGGCTGCCAGTCAAAATCGCCCTTGAAAATCCAGTCGTTGACATGGTTGTCGGTCAGCATTTTCGAATGAGTTTCAACAATGCCGTCATCTTGCGTGTCCTTGATATAATCATCGTGCTTCATCGATGAGAAAAAACGGGTGTATGCTGCCGTAAACTCAGATGTAACCGAAGGATGAAGACGATAATTAAGACCTGCCTGCACAACAAGGTTTCCCCAGTTGAAATCATATCTGTCGTCTTCATATTCGCCATTTACAGCCCATTTCGAATCGTATTTCGTTCCGCTCTTGAGCAGGTCATTGCCATAGTAAGCACTGACAAACGCACTCATATTATTGGAAAAACGATGATTGATTCGGGCATTGACGTCCATGAAGTAATATTGTAAGCGGATTTTCTCATCATCACTTTTGGCATTTATAATCGCAAGCGCGGGTACGGTCAGTACATCGTACCAAGAGCGGCGCAGACCGAAAAGATAGGAAGTCTTTCCGCCAATCGGTCCGGTGATATTGAATGCGCCGGAGGTCAGTCCCAGACGCGCCGACCCATGATGGCGTTCAGTAATACCGTTTTTGAGTCTGACATCCATAAAAGATGAAAGACGTCCGTCATACTTCGCGGGAACCGATGATTTGAAAAAGTCGACATATCTGATAATTTCCGGATTAAACGCAGAAAATAATCCGGCGAAGTGATTGACCTGATAAAGCGGGATATTGTCAAGCATATACAGGTTTTCGTCAGAATTTCCACCGTGGACATACATACCTGCCAGACCTTCGGTTCCCTCCACGACGCCGGGCTGAGTGTGAAGTGTCTTTATGACATCACTTTCCCCGAAAAGGACAGGCGTTTTTCTGACTTCGTCTCCGGTAATCTTCTTAGCGCCGATTTCAGATGTCTCGACAGCCGGTGCCTCCAACCTTGACTCTACGATGACTTCCTTCAGCATCTCCGCCCTGACCGGCGACGATGTGGCAGGTACCTCGGTATGCACCCGCGGGGGAGTTACGGGAGTCAGTTTCCGGGCTTTACGGCGCAATACGACGTTATTTCCTTTGATTTTGTAACCGATGTCTGTAGCTGAGAACATGTCAGCCAACACCTGTTTCAGCGGTTTGTTCTCGGCATCGACCGTGATATATAAATCTTTAAGTAAATCCGACGAATATACGAAGTTTTTGCCAGTCTGCTCCATAATCTCGCGGAAAACGTTAGCTGCAGGCTGATTGACAGCGTGGATAGTGACATTACGCGCGACAGCGACCACCGGCAATGCCAAACAGAGTAATACTAAAAATAATAACCGTTTTTTCATTTTTCAACAGACATTTCCGTGTCGAGGATTTCGTTAATCGTAGTCAGCAAATCTTCCGCAGTGCCCTCATAACGTAGCGAGAGACGGTAGCAATCCGCATTCTCGGGCAAATTAACAACCCTGACACCATATACTTCCTTTATCTTCTCTACCACGACGGGCAATGTTGCCTCCTCGAAGTCGATAACGCGTACGACCTCGCTCGGTGACGGCGTTTCGGCGACAGTTCCGACAGTGGGTTCGGCGGCAGACGGTTCATAATGATTGTAGATTATTGCAGCTGTCGCCGACAGCACAACGACACCGGCTACAACAGCTGCCGCCCTGAGTCCGCGCCATTTTGACGGAGATGCGACGCCGAGCGAAGCCCACGCCTTATCGACCGAGAAACTATTCTTACGATAATGTTTTGCGACAAACGATATTTCTTTTTCTTCTGACATGATGAATCAAACTGCGTTAAAAATCAAAACCGACTCTGAATGCAAACAATAGTTTAGTTCTGTATTCCGTACCGATTTGCGTTATATTAAAAATGCCGTCATCATAATATTTGCCTTCGAAAATGTCAACCACACTACCCTTGACCGTAAGACCTACACCGACATTGACGCCGACTTTACGCCCCCAGTTGAAACGGTAACCAATCGATGGAGACAGATAGAGACCTCCACCATCGGTGCAAGAAAAACCTACGCGCAGGTCGCCGAAAGGCGTGAACTTGCCGAACTTCTGATCTGTGCGAACCTGGATGAACAGCGGAACGATATAGCTATCGGAATATTTATTGTATTGAACACCAAGTCCTGCACCCAAAAAGAAATTGGGATTGAACTGATAGCCGTGAGAAGTCGACACTCCGGTATAAAAGTAAGTCTTATGATTTCCCTGATACCAAACGTCGTATTGAGTAAGATTGTTATCCCAGTCGATGAAGCCGCGATAGCCTCGCTGAGGCTGAAGGGCGGAAGCGCCAAGTGAAATTGTGACAATAGCAAGAAATAGCAGAATTCGTTTCATAACATCATTAGTTTTTAATTTCTAATTCTGAACCTATGACGCAATGAACCGAAAAAAGTCCTATCCGAGAAATAAAAAAGGTAGAAAAAATGGTTTGTGGTGTGGAGAAAGGGCTTCGCGCAAACGCGAAAAAGCCTTTGTCATCTGATTTTTAACCGTCTTAACGCTGATAGAGAGCTCTTCGGCGATTTCTTCATTTGAAAGACCATCGCGCTTACTTAGCAGAAACACTTCGCGACAACGCTCGGGCAATTCATCGACCGCCCGCCAGATTCGCGCATCGCGCACCGAGGTATCGACCACGTCATCATCAACCTCCGGAACAACATCCAGACCGACAGTCTCTTTTCGGCTGCGCAGGTATGAGATACACTCATTACGCACAATCTGATAGATATAGGAGCGGAAATAACCTATCTCACTGCCGCTTTCGACAGCCAACCATGCCTTCATGAAGGCTTCTTGCACCATGTCTTCAGCGACTTCGACATCTCCGACTATGCGCAGAGCATACATGCCGAGGGGCAGATACAGATTTCTGAATTGGAGTTCAAATTCGCGTCGGGTCATGGATTATAAAAAACTTCTGACGAATTGTTGTGTCCGCAAATTTACGTTATTAATTGGAATTTTTACTACCTTTGCAGTGCAATTCACAAAGAATTGCATGTTGAATGCTATATAATATCCCATTATCAATAAACACGTCTCCGGTTGTGATGAACTGGGGCTTTCTTGAAAACTGGAAGAGCACAGCTCCAGCAACTTTGTCGGCTTAATAACTTTGCATCAGCTTTTCATATAATAACAGGGCTGATTTCATCACTTTTTTCCACATAATAAATTATTCAACATGAACAATCACAGATTGCTCGCAGGATTGGTTACGTCCGTACTGCTGAGCAGCGGAGTGTGTGCTTTCTGTCAAAAGCGGCAAATAAAAACCATAGAAGAGCTGTTTGAGACTGCCGAAAGCAATAGTCCACAGTTACGTCCGTCTTTCTCTGCCGAGGAGGAAGCCCGGCGAGAAATCAGCGTTGCCCGCAACGGACTGCTACCCTATATAAATGCTAATTTGTCGTTAAGCTATCTTGGCGACGGTTTTACAACAAAACGCAATTTTTCAGATTATCAGAAAGCACCAATCCCACACTTTGGAAGCGGACTTTCGATCAATCTCACACAGCCCGTCTACACTGGTGGCGCAGTAAAAAGCGCGATAGAACTGGCAAAGCTGAAGTCGACCGCCGCGCGTTACGCGACGGAACTGCAACGGGACAATATACGTTTCCAGCTTACAGGTTACTATCTTGACATATATAAATATCATAACCTTCGCAAAGTTGTAGAAAACAATATCGCTCAGGCGCGGAAGGTACTCGCGGAAATGGAAGCACGCTACAAACAAGGTGTCGCACTGCAGAACGACATAACCCGATATGAACTGCTTGTGTCGAACCTCGAACTGCAATTGACCAAAATAAACAACCTGATTGATATCCTCAATAATAATCTCGTTTTGACTTGCGGATTACCTGAAGGCACAGAGATAGTTCCCGACTCTACAATAATATTAAGGACTCTTCCCCGCGGAAACGAAAACGAATGGCAGGAAGCAGCTAACAATAATGCTCCGGCATTGAAACTTGCAAATTCGAGTGTGGCAATCAGCGGTAAGGCAGAAAGATTAGTAAAAAGCGAACGACTGCCAAAAATAGGTTTGCAAGCCGGTTGGAGCCTTGACGGACCTATTCTGGTAGAAGTGCCACCGATTAACCGCAATCTAAGTTACTGGTATGTCGGCTTAGGTGTCAGCTACAATATTTCATCACTATATAAGAGTAATAAATCTCTGGCTAAAAGCCGCATCGCAACCCAAAAGGCAATCGACGAACTCAACGCCGCGCGCAACAACATCAGCATGGGCGTGAGAGCGGACTACATGCGTTATCTCGAGGCATACGAAGAACTGAAGACACAAACCAAGAGCGTCGAATTAGCCGAACGTAACTATAACACGACATCGGTGCGTTATTCGGCAGACATGGCTCTTATTACTGATATGCTCGACGCCGCCAATTCGAAACTCGATGCCGAACAGCAGCTCGTCAACGCCCGAATCAACATCATTTACTATTATTACAAACTTCTATTTACCTCAGGAAAGATATGAACCACCGTAACAAAAAAATATTATCATATGTAGTCACACTTGCAGTCATCGTCTTAGCTGCGATATGGACGGGAAGAAAATTCATACATCTCGGCAATATCGAATTTACGGACAATGCCCAGGTGCAACAGCAGATTGTACCGGTCAACAGCCGCGTACAAGGTTATATAAAAGAAATACGTTTCAATGAATTTGAGCCGGTGAAGAAAGGAGACACGCTTGTGGTTATCGATGACGCCGATATGCGTCTGCGTGTGGCTCAGGCTAAAGCCGATTATCAGAATGCCCTTGCCGGACGGGAAGTTGCAGACCGCAGTGTCAGCGTGGCTTCGGCGCACGTGGCTGTCACCGAGGCGTCGATAGCCGAAGCGAAAATAGTGATGGAGATGGCAGCTACAGACTTCGACAGATACACCAAGCTGCTGGAGCAGGATGCCGTGACACGACAGCAATATGACGCGGCGAAGACCGATTTTGAAGCCAAGAAAGCCCGCTATGAAATGCTCGCCCGTCAGCGTTCGGCGACATCGTCGGTCGTGGCGGAAACACGTCAGCGCATATCTCAAACCGAAGCCGGCATAGAGCTTGCAAAAGCGTTGCTTGAAACGGCGGAACTCAATCTGTCTTACTGTGTGATTGTCGCCCCTTGTGATGGCTATACCTCGCGAAAAGAAATTCAGGTCGGACAGCTTGTGCAGCCGGGCCAGACGCTACTCGACATGGTAGATTCAGCCGATGTTTGGGTTACTGCCAATTATAAAGAAACCCAGCTTAAACATATTGAACCGGGCGCAATGGTCGAAATAAAGGTAGACGCAATTCCCGATGTAACATTCAACGGCGAGGTCACGGCTATTTCAAAAGCGACGGGAGCATCTCTATCACTGCTTCCTCAAGATAATTCGGCAGGTAATTTCGTGAAAGTACGCCAGCGTGTGCCGGTCAGAATTGAATTCACGACTGACAATAAACCCGAAGATATGGATAGACTGCGCGCGGGCATGAACGTGGAGTGCGAAGTAAAATACTGATATGGCAGACTGGCATTCACCTCAGGGACCTTTCGACATCCCTGACGTACCGAATTATGTACCGCGTAGACTGAAGCCCTGGCTGTTTATATTTTTTGTCATCATCATCCAATTCTCCGGTGGCGTCTATCTCGCCGCGGCGACAGATATGGTCGGTTCTACCGCAATGATGCAGGAAGATATACTGATGGCGGGCTATGCTTCACTGATTGGCATGTCAATCAATTTCGCGGTTATGTTCCGCTTCAAATTCCGATTCTCCAACAGAACACAGCTCCTTGCAGCCGGTACTGTGCTTATTGCGGCGAACCTTATCTGCGCCCATACTGAGTCTCCGGCAGTACTTGCCGTGACTTGTCTTGTAGCCGGCTGGTTCAGGATGCAGGCGACCTTGGCATGCAATTCGACAATCCAGTTATGGCTGACTCCTATCCGCGACATGTCGGTGTTTTTCTGTTACGTTTATCTGTTGGTCGACAGTGCCATTCAACTCTGTGGCATAGCGACAGTTTACACCGCTTTTAACGTTGAGTGGGAATACATGCAATGGATTATGTGCGGACTGTTAGCTCTTATGATGCTTATGGTCATTATCTTTGTAAAGCCCGTAAGAGGCCCGATGTTTATTCCGCTGTTGGGCATAGACTGGATTGGAGCGATTTTGTGGGCAGGATTCATGATGACCTTCACGTTCGTCTGCGTTTACGGCAACTTCTACGACTGGTGGGAAGCTACCGAAATAAGACAGGCAACCGTGCTTGGATGTCTATGTTTAGCCGTCAATCTGTGGCGTGCGACGTTCCTTCATCATCCCTATATACCTTTCAGGGCTATGAAGAATCATAATGTAATCCGCGCAACGATCATCTACATGGTATTTTTCACCATTATGGCTACTGAACATGTGTTCGAACACTCCTATGCCGCCAATATCTTAGGTTTTGACGAGACAAATCTGATTGACCTCAACTGGTATGTATTTGTTGGCATCTTAGCCGGATGCGGCTTTACATACGCGACATTTGCTCTCCGGAAGTGGCGCTATAAAACTATGACGGCAATAGCATTCACACTGGCGGCTGTCTATCTGGCATATTTCTATTTTATGATTGACTATGGCGTAGAGAAAGAGCTGTTGTTTGTGCCGTTGTTCGTGCGCGGAGCGGCATCGGTAATAATCTCGATAGTCTATCTGACTTCGATAGTGCAAAGCGGTCTACCGTTTCAGGTCTATCCTCAGGCACTGACAATCAACGGCTTCACCGGAGCGGTGATGGGTGCGACATTCGGACCGGCGATTATCGGAGAATTTCTACGACATACGATGGCGAAAAACGCAGCTCTTTTAGGCGCACCTCTGACTGATTTCAACACTGAGACAGCTTATATGCCGCTCGGAGAGTTGTATGGAATGGTTCAGCAACAGGCACTTGTGGTCTCGATGAAGGAGATTTACGGATGGTTACTTATAGTAGCAATTATATCATTGGTAATCATAGCTTTGAGCTATGGTCCTATCAGACCTGATGCAATATTTCCGAAATGGAGAACTATCAGAAAGGTTTTAAGAAGCCTCGCAATTGGTTGAACATAAAATAAAAACGGGCGGCTTGGCGTGCCGCCCGTTTTTTGATTATTTGGTCTTTTGTTTATTCGTAGACAAGTTCGAGGTCGTCAATCCACATTTCTGCGGAGTCACTACCAACAAAGTAGTCACCATAGCGTGATGCTGAGCAAGTGACAACAATGTAGGACGCAGGATTATGAGGTTTGCCGTCATAATTAATAGGAATTGTGAATGGAATCATACCTTCGCCTGCCGTATCTTCAAACCATACCTGTTCGCCATAGCCAAGGACGTTGGGGTCATTCTGAGAGAATAGTTCCGTAGTTTTGGTCTTGATGATGACGGGGTAAGTTTTACTTCC
Organism: uncultured Bacteroidales bacterium; assembly: GCA_947175535.1. Taxonomy (GTDB): domain Bacteria; phylum Bacteroidota; class Bacteroidia; order Bacteroidales; family Muribaculaceae; genus CAG-873. The sequence goes on along the minus strand of CAMWNF010000059.1, from coordinate 6,143 downwards.
ATACGATTTAGATATTGTATTGTCAAGCAAAGCGACATAGATTATACCTTGATCGTTGTCTCCACTTGCCACGGGTTTACCGGGAATATTACCGGCGGTGCCTCTATTGATTTTGCCGGTTTTATATTTAACATAGCCTTTCAAAGCTTTCGGACGAGATGTGAACGGTATACCCCATCCGAGAATACCGTCTGTGCCATCTGTTCCAAGATATTCACCTGCAAATATATTACCGGCGGCAAATTTCATAACAACCCATCTTGAAACAAGATGTGCCGAGCGTTTTCCGGAATTGATGATATCTTCCGCCGGAATACAAATATTATAATCTTTACCTAAAGTGGTTGCACCGTGATTACCAGAATCCCAGAACTGCTTTTCACCAGCACCACAAGGTAACCAAGTATTTTTAGGTTGCTGCCAACCTTCGAAACCGGCGTTTTCCAGCTGGAGCGGAGCTTCAGTCGTAAATTCGAGAGGATTGGATGCGTAGTTATCCATATCTGAGATTACGCGATATTCGTAGGTTGTTCCTGGTGTAAGACCGGTCAAGTCGGCTGAGTATGTATTGGCAGCGGCATTATGAATTGCAGCAGCCGAAGTCCAACTACTTTCGCCTTTCTTATGATACTCGAAACCGACATTACCGTGGTCCTCCTGCATAGGAACTGCGGAAATCTTAGCTTTAGTCGACCACACGTCGTAGGGGTCGGGAACAATAAGATTCATAATATCGTTGGATACGCGGACATGGATAGTCTGATTGGTCGTGCGTGGCGGATTAGCCGTATCGGTTATCTCAAAGATAAAATCATAATCCCCTTCCTTGAGATTATTGTTGAACTTCTCTCTGAAATTAACCTTGAGAGTCGCCGACTGATGTTTTTCATAGAATTCATACTCCCAATCTATGCCTGCCGCTTCAATCTGTGACTTGAGATCATCACCGATGGTTATGAAATCAATTGTTTCAAAAGAATTTCCCTGTCGGTCAGTTATGCCGCCAAGCAACTTACTGAGGTCTTTAAGAGTCAGTTTGGCAGATGAAATATCGGCACACGCAAGAATGAAAATAGCCTGGTCGCCTATCTGACCCTCCTTGAAAACCGCTCCTTCATCAGGATTAAAACCATAGCCCTTAATCACCGGAGGAACCTCAACGATAAACTCATCCTCTTTCTGTTGCATGGTGATATCGACATTGACGCCGAAAAAGCCGCCACCTATTTCTCTGTCATCAACATTGGCGTGAACAATTAGGGTATATAGAGTGGCGCGTTTGGCTCCCTTGATGGTTCCTGTTTTCTTGATAGCCACACCGTCTTCAACCCTGGTCGCTGTAAGAGTCCACTTTAGGTCTTTGTCTGTCGACGGCATCATGAAATAGCCGGTAGTATTCTGTTCGGGAGTGTATTCCAACTGTCCCTTACTGTGTCCCACCGTAATATTTATATCCTTCAGGTTATCTTTAATATAACTGTCGAAAACAACATTAACAAGGACATTTGCAATCTTGCAAGGGATTTTAACTTCTGTAGTCTGCAAAGCTGACACAGAAAAACGTGACGAACCTTTGAACCAGCGTTTGTCCAAATCAAATGTTGCAGACACAGAGTCACCCGCCCACGCTTCGGCGAGGTATTCGCCTGACGCGAGCCAGTCTTTCTCCGGGATGGAAGATGCGCCTTTATATTTACGGATAACCTTATCTTCATTGGAAATCCAGAGAACAAGGCTCTCACGAAGATTATCTTCACCGTCAACCGCACGAGATGCTACGGTGACATCACTTTTGATTTCAGGAGACAGAATGATACGTCCGATACCTTCAGAGCCGAATTGCTCATGCTCGTCAGCACATCCGTAGACGAGTGCCGAAAGAGCTATCGCTGAAAATAATACTATCTTTTTCATATTTACTGGGCTACGAAGATTAGACTTTTAGAAAGTTCTGAGGACTTATTGCTGACGACAGTCAGTTTGAAAGTATGTGTACCCTTAAAACCAGTCAACAGCGGAATAAATCTCGTGATATCGAAAGGAACTTCCTTTTTATTGAGAATTGCAGCTCCATAGCTCAAATTGAGGTCATCAAGACCTTCTTCAGTTCCGGGAGTCGGATACGCCATATCATACCTGCCTGTTCCAAACATATCTACAGCAACACCTGCAAAATCATCATTTGTCGATGTTATTTCCAGATATAGGTGAGCGAGTCCGGATTCTGCCGTGATATTAACCAGACCTGAAGCCGTAGTTGTGGTAGGAGTAGGAACGTCGAACTGCAATTTATCCTTTCCTGCTGTAGCGTCGGGAGTGGTCATGTTAACATCACTGTCAGTAGGTGGCACAGGGTCATCTATGCCGGGGACATCAGGAGTTTCCTGACCTGGACGACCGCTGTTGCCGTAATCAGGTTCCTCAATCTCAAGATTATGGTTGATATCGTTGGTTTCAACCTTATGCTCGATTGAGATGTTATCCGCGAAATCGACAGTACCGGTCTGCTCGGGCATCTCTGTCGGGTTTTTAATCTTAAATTTTATAATATGCTGCTGACCGCCTTGCACTTCAGTGAAAATCTGGCGAAGATGATTGACTGACTCGCCGCTTACTGTACCGATAGGATTGACAATAAGAGTATGATTGGTGTTTAATCTATCGACAGCCTTGAAATAACCCTTTACTGCCCTGGTCTTTGGGAGACTGGTAAGATCTGGGACATAAGTCAACTCAGCTTCATCGTTGAGACGTACGCGAACCATGAAGTCATCACCCAAAAGTTTCCAGATGGCATCAGAATAATCCATCGACACACAGATTGAAGAGAATTTGCAGTCAATCGTGCCGAGATTGGTAACCTTATTCTTTTCAATCGTGACTTTTTTCTCGCCTTTATAATAAGGTCTGTCAAATTCTGCAGGCTGAACTTCATGAGACTCTACGGTAACCGTGTAATCTCCTTCGGCAAGGGCAATCACTTCGGGCAGATAGGCATATTCAGACTGTATGATTTGCTCACCTAAATTATCAATCACGGTCACGAGATAGTGGGATACATCCACCCCCACGCCCTCGCGACTTTCGACTATAACCTTGGAGTCATCGATATCGATAGCCAAACCATCGAAAGACAGCTGACCGCGAGCCTGCATGTCGGGTCCATAGGTGTGATGATCGCATGCGGCTATAGCAGCGATAAACAGAATGGACGATAAAAGAGAAAATATTTTTGTTTTCATTATTGAATAGTTTCTACATTAATTAATAGATGAGTTTGACATCGTCGATATAAAGCTCTGAGCCGACGTATTCGCCACCGGAGCGATTACTGCCGCCCGGAGTAGTCCATAAATTCATCTCATGGGGTATCTCATCAGCTTTTTTATTCGATGATTTAAATATTATACTAATCTTAACAGCCTTTTTAGAGCCGGGAGTATAGTCAAACGGTAAATAGAAACGTTCATATGACGGAGTCGTCGACGAAACGGATGAACCGTTCAACTGTTCGGTTTTAGTGAACAATGGTTGATTATTATCAGCGTAAACAGCAACTTCCACAATGCCATAATCACCATTATTCGAAGTCACCGTCTGATAGCAATAATAAAACTCCAAACCAGAGGGTCGAGATGCAAAAGGCACTCCGTAATTGGCCGCCCCATTCTCATATTTTCCGAGATAAAGTTCTCCAGGCGTAGTATGCTTGCATGTACCAAATCCTTGATTTGAACTTGAACCTGCATTTGCGGTGTTATTGGAACCCCAACCTACAGTTCTAATCAAAGCAGCATTTTCTCCATTATTAGATTTATCTGAATGTAGTTTCGCATTTCCTGCAGTATGACCGTCAGCGTGGCGACCTGTTCCTAAGAACCCGTCACTCGTTGAAGACTCTGTGCTACGACCATTCGCGGGAATAGTACCCGAAGTTGCTTTATAGGCATAATTTACTGTTGATCCAGTACCTGATTGAGAGGTGGTCAATTCATTAAGTGTAGTCCATTTGTCTGATGGATTAACACTCCAAAGATATTGATAGTCTCCTTTCTTATTTGATGTCCATTCATCAAATCCACTATCCAGCGAGTGATCGGTAACTTCTGTATTGAGGGTAATCGGGTCGCAGACATTTTCGGGATTGTCGGTGAGGGATGCGGTGATGACGTTTGCTTTTCCTGGTTCGAGACCTGAAACAAGGAGCATCGCTGAATTATCGACTTGCTCGACGGTCAGTTTATTATTGCCCGACCAAATTGAAGTCATGGTAGCAAGCATAGTCGGATCTACTTCAGAACTTTCGACTGAAACGTATGCTTTGGTCGCATAAACGTCGATGTCTCTGGGAGCGGTTGAGATTGAATATGCCGGAGTAACTCGCTCAACGGTCAAATCAGCCACATGCCCTTTGTAAGTTGCACGAAGCTCGATTACGCTTCCGTAGACAGGAAGGTCGGAAAGACTTACACGATATTTATCATCGCCGGCTGCTTCGACCTTTGTAACTTTAACGGGGGCATAATAAGCACCTGTTCCGAGATCATCTTTCTTGACACTGAACTCGACGCGTCCTTCAGGATTTCCTCCATTAAACGCGAAGTCGACGGCAAGGTCAGTTTCGAAGAAATTAATTACTGACGGATTCGACAGCCCAAAGAGCAACTCATGTATTTTAGCATTGAATGATAGGGGCGCTTCTGTAGTCTTGCCGTTGCCATCGGTAACCGACAGAGTGAAACTACACTCATTTTCATGAGTGGGGTCGTCAATATATCTGATATTGTCGAGCACCTCCGTGAAGTCGATATAGCCCATTCGCGAAGGTTCGCGGTTAGGGTCGCCCCAGATACCTTTGCAATCGAGACCGACATCTTTCATGTGGTCACGGTCGTCGTCGGGAGCATTCACAAGGTCGATTGACAGAGGCCATAAGCATACATCGTGGAGATAAGAAGAGTGCATGTCAAAATTTACCGAGGCGATATCGCCGCGAGCTATGACAGTCACTTTCACCGGCTCTCCTGAGTAGCAGTTTTCGATAAATTCGAGAGTTCCGCCATCGTCGACACCTTCAATTATAAGAACGGGAGCAGGAGTAGTCAGCATTTCGTCAGAAAGTTCAAGTTCGATGGGACGCTGGTCTGTATCATCGTCGAACGACACTATCAGAGTCTCCGAACCGACTTCGCCTTCGTTTACATCGAGATTAATACGGTAGTGGGTACGTGCCTCTGCCTTGAAAGCTGTGACTACGATATTTTCACCCTTGATGCCGTTTTTCTTCTCAAGGTCGAGCTGAATGACAGCGTCGCCGGGAACTATACATGCCGTTGCAGTCTCGGTATATGAAGGTGAATAGGAAAATGAGGTATGCTTTCCCGAAGACGATTTCACATCAACGCCAACCTTACGGAAATAGCCTTTGACAGCGTCCGAGAAATTGACAGAAACATAAGCGTGAGTGCGGGTAGCGGTGAGCTTAACAGGCACAGTCTTATTCTCCTCAACCTTTATATCGGCTGACGCATAATAAGCCGGCGTACATTTCAGACCTTCCGCCTTAGGGTCGGCATATCCGGCTTCGACAGTGTAGTCCCCGATAGGGAACTGATAGTCTGCGTTAAAATCATTTACACTCGCCCATTCGCGGGAATAAGAGCCATCAGTAGACGTGACTCTTAAATAAAGGTCGCCTACTTTAATATTAGGCGTAGACAAAGACCTTGAAATAATTTCCGCTTCGATTAAATCGGACTCAACCCCGACAAGAGGCGCAATCCGACCTTTTGCATCGGCTGACGAGGAGACGTCTTCACCGCAGGAAGTAAACAACCCGAGGAAAACAGACAGAAAAGTCGCCGATAGGATTAGATGCTTTTTCATTTGCAAAATATGTTTTATTACATCGGTTTTTCAACTTCTATCCTGCAAATTTAAGATTTATTTTATAAATATAGGTATATCGGAGCGAAAAAAGACCAACAATCAAGTCTAAGATGCGAAGATTTTAACAATTCAACCTATAAGACGAGTTTTTCTCACGCAGAGACGCGAAGGACGCAAAGGATAAAGGGAGAGATTTAAGACAGGTCTCTTATACACATATGAATCTGACAAACATAATACGCGTTTAGCTCTCG
>CAMWNF010000058.1 GCA_947175535.1 uncultured Bacteroidales bacterium | reverse complement strand
CGGCTTCTCGTTCTGCGACTATCGCCTGCCCCTCCCTGCAGAAATGAACTCGAAGGAACGACCGAAAAGCGTCCTGAAGTAGTGATGCGCGGGAGCGGTGGTGAAGTATTGTTTCGGTTCAAAAGGCAAAACTTTCAAAAGCGAAAGAATATTATTTATTAGTGGTTGCGAATGATAATTTTTTTCTACCTTTGTAGAAAGAAATAAATCTTACCAATAAAATCAATATCATCCTTCAACCAAAATGAAACCATACGTACTTGGAATCGATATCGGTGGCACAAACACCGTTTTCGGAATCGTTGACGCACGCGGCGTCGTTATAGCAAGCAACTCTATCAAAACTGCAAAACACCCGAAGTTTGAGGATTATCTCGACGAGCTTCACAAAGAAGCAATGCGACTGATTGAGGCAAACGACGCAGTCGATAAAATCTACGGTATCGGCATCGGTGCTCCCAACACCAACTACTACACCGGCATGATCGAAGAATGCGCTAACCTCATCTGGGAAACTCCTATCGCACTGAGCAAGATGGTCAGCGAGAAATTCGGCATTCCCTGCGCCGTTACCAACGACGCCAACGCAGCTGCCATCGGCGAAATGACCTATGGCGCAGCCCGCGGTATGAAAGACTTCATCATGATTACGCTCGGCACCGGTGTCGGCTCAGGCATCGTCATCAACGGTCAGGTCGTCTACGGTCACGACGGTTTCGCCGGCGAACTCGGTCATATCATCGTCAAGCGTAACAACGGTCGTATCTGCGGATGCGGTCGCACAGGCTGTCTCGAAACATACTGCTCGGCAACCGGCGTGGCACGCACGGCAAGAGAATTTCTTGAAATACGCACCGAGCCTTCTTCGCTCCGCAATCTCCCCATCGAGGACATCACATCGAAAGACGTCTATGACGCAGCGATGAGCGGCGACAAACTCGCTAAGGAAGTGTTTGACTACACAGGTAAAATCCTCGGCGAGGCTATGGCTGACATGACTGTGTTCTCTTCGCCCGAAGCATTCATTATCTTCGGCGGTCTTGCAAAAGCCGGCGAACTCATCCTGAAGCCCATCCGCGAAGCTATGGACAAGAATATGCTGAGTGTGTTCAAAGGCAAACCGAAAGTGCTGCTGAGCGAACTCAAGGAGGCCGACGCGGCAGTGCTCGGCGCAAGCGCCCTCGGCTGGGAAGCAAAATAATAAACCACCGACAACAAATATTTCACGCAGTGACCCGACGACAGGTCGCTGCGTGTTTTTATTTGCAAGTGTCTGACATGTTGATTAACTTTGCACCACAATAAAACCAGTTATTACCATGACCTTTGTAAAAATCAGCGAACAGGATTCGCTTTACAACGACCTCGATAAGAAATCAGTCGGCGAAATTCTCCACGATATCAACACTGAAGACCGTAAAGTCGCCGAAGCTGTCGGAAAGGCAATTCCACAGATTGAAAAACTCGTCACTGAAATCGTCGCCCGCATGAAACGCGGCGGCAGAATATTCTATATGGGTGCAGGCACGTCGGGTAGAATCGGTGTGCTCGACGCATCTGAAATCCCGCCGACTTTCGGCATGGACCCGGGCTGGGTCATCGGCATCATCGCCGGCGGCGACACCGCCCTGCGCAATCCGGTCGAAAACGCTGAAGACAACAAGCTTCAGGGGTGGCTTGACCTGCAGGAATTCGGCATAAACGCAAACGACACTGTAATCGGCATCGCAGCCTCGGGCACAACGCCTTATGTCATCAACGCCCTGCTCGAATGCCGCCGCAACGGCATACTGACCGCCGCCATCACCTCCAACCCCGACGCTCCGATAAGCGAAGCTGCCGACATACCCATCGAAATGATTGTCGGTCCGGAGTATGTCACAGGCAGTTCACGCATGAAGTCAGGCTCGGGTCAGAAGATGATTTGCAACATGATTACTACCACGGTCATGATTAAGATGGGGCGCGTCAAGGGCAACAAGATGGTCAACATGCAGCTGTCAAACGCCAAGCTCGTCGACCGCGGTACACGCATGGTCGTCGAAGAACTGGGTCTGCCCTATGACGAGGCAAAACGATTACTTCTCATGCACGGTTCGGTGAAACGTGCGGTCGACGCTTACAACGGTGTAGAATGCGAAGACTGATTGCACTCTTCACCCTGCTCGCGGCTGTGATGATGGATGCGGAAGCCGCTTCGCCCGGCAAATTCGGCGAACTTTATTATCAGCGGGCATCGCTGTTCGACAAACTTGGCGTCGACTCGACCTCGATAGTCTTTCTCGGCAACAGTCTGACCCACGGCTGCGAATGGCATGAACTGTTCGATATGCCGCAAATCAAGAACCGCGGCATCAACGGCGACATCATCGAAGGCATCAGGCTGAGACTTCCCGCTGTCACCGAAGGACACCCCGCTAAAATATTCCTGCTCTGCGGCGTCAACGACATAAGCCATGACCTGTCTGCCGACTCTATCGCCACGGCTCTCGGAGAACTTATTTCTGAAATACGCACGGCGACACCGACAACGCGCCTTTACGTCGAATCGCTTCTGCCTTTCGACAGCCGCGTCGACCGCTACAAGGCAATCGCCGGTAAAGAATACGTTGTCCGTCAGGTCAACGCTCTGTTGCAACCCATCGCCGAGCAAGCGGGTGCGACATGGATTAACGTCTATCCGGCTTTCGCTGACGACGAGGGCTATCTACGGTCGGACCTGTCGAACGACGGTCTGCACCTACTCGGTCCCGGCTATCTGATATGGCGAGATTTGCTTCTGCCCTACGTCAAAGAGTAGAGCAATGCACACCGACCGGTTTCAGGAACAGATTATCACTCTTTCAGGCGTCCGTGCGCTCGTACTCGCCGGTCCGGGCTGCGGGAAGACACATCTGCTGACGCGCCGCATCATCCACGCCCACGCCGTCGACGGCGTTCCCTTCGAGAAGATGATATGCCTGACGTTCACCAACCGCGCTTCGCGCGAGATGAACTCACGCATACGCGCCGAATTCGGCTATTCGCCTCAGGGTCTCTTTGTCGGAAATCTCCATCGCTTCTGCTGCCGTCTGCTCAGCGAAAACTCGCTCCTGCCCGCCGGCTCGTCGCTTCTCGACGAGGACGACCGCGATGCGTGGCTCGCCGAAGCGCTGGGTGCACGTCGGAAATTCGAGCGCAAACAGATTAGCGACCTCGCCATGCTTCTTTTCCAGCAGGAGCATGATTTTCCCGAGCCGCTGCGCCGAAAGCTCGACTTCACCCCCACCCAACCGCTTATCAACGCTGCAACTGCCTACAGAGACTTCAAGGCTGAACACCGACTTGTCGACTTCGACGACCTGCTGCTGCTCGCTTATCTTCACCTTTCGACAGCCCCGCGTAACTCGCTCAAAGGCTCAGACTACAGCTGGGTACAGGTCGATGAAGTGCAGGACCTCACGCCGCTACAGCTCGCCATCGTTGACCTGATAACATCCGATGGCCCATCAACAGCGGTATATCTCGGAGATGAGCAGCAGGCAATCTTTGAATTTATCGGAGCGGGCGGACCCGCACTCGACAAACTCAAACTACGCTGCGCCGACCGTATTTTCCGTCTCGACCGCAACTACCGTTCGCCCGACTATCTTGTCGAGCTTTGCAACCGCTTCGGTGTCTCTTGTCTGGGGCTGTCAGCCGACAATCTGCCGAAAGCCGTCGATAATGCAGCGCGTCACGACGATGCATTGAGGCTCCTCTATGCCGCCGACCACAACCTGCCGAACTCGGTCGCGGCATGTGTCAGGGCATGGCGGAACGATTGTACCGACGAACGTATTGCCGTGCTGACACGCACCAACGACGAAGCGGAAGAAATCTCCGCCCTGCTGACTGCCCATGGACTCGAAAACACTCTGGTCGGACGCAACGACCTATTCCGCCGACCGTCCTACAAGACTATATGCGCCCATCTTTCTGTCATCGTCAACCCTTCTCCTTCGGCAGAATGGTCGCAACTCCTGTTCCGGACACACGCCGTGCGCACCCTTAATGAAGCCCGAGGAATGATGCGACAGCTCGACGTTCTTGCCATAAATCCCCCCGTACTCCTCGGCGAAGAACCTCTTAACACCGCATCAGTGCAGCACGAATTTCTGGCGTCGCCGACAGTCAGACATATCTCCGAAAAATTCCGCAAGGCATATCTTCCGCTCTACGAAAAAAGTCTGGAGCAGCTCCGCGACCCTAAGATGACAATCGCCGACATTGCCGATAGTGCGTATGAATATCTAACTGCCGGGGAATTTATTGCGCCGGTACCGCGATGGAATGCCGTATCTGATTTCTTGCGCCGTCTCTATCCGGAAACATCAGTCGAGACATCTCTGCCATCTCGTCTGGCTGAACTCCGCACGTTCAACGAAGGAGATTTGCTCGACCGCGACCGCGTGACCGTCATAACCATACACAAAGCCAAAGGACTCGAATTCGACAACGTGATAATCTACAACGCCGCGCAATCCAACATTCCTCACCATGGCGGCGATGATGCGCGGGTGCTATATGTAGCTATGTCGCGGGCGCGCCGCCGACTCGCCATCTTCACTGCCGGACGTCCGTCTGCCAACATCATCCCCATTGCCGGTCTGCTGACAACAGTCCCTGCCGACACCGTCGAAGCCTCTGCCCTCATCGAACGACTCCACTCCCGCCCCCCACGACGGCTATAAGTGCCGGAATTAATATCGATTTCTCGCAAAAAAGGCGTAAATTTGTGGTATAAACTTAATTTTTGAGAATGCCACACGTATCAAAGCGCGGCGAAGAAATGCCCGCATCGCCCATACGACGCCTCGTGCCGCTGGCCAATGACGCCATAAAGAGAGGAATAAAAGTACATCGACTCAACATCGGTCAGCCCGACGTGCCGACTCCTCCCGAAGCGTTCGAGGCTCTGACTAAAATAAACCGCGACGTGCTCGAATACAGTCCGTCGGAAGGTCTGCTCTCCCTGCGCCAGAAACTTCAGCAATATTATAAACGCTTCAACATCGACGTCGATGTCGACGACATTATCGTGACCACGGGCGGTTCTGAGGCCGTGCTGTTCGCATTCATGGCGTGTCTTGACCCCGGCGATGAAATCATCGTGCCAGAACCAGCGTATGCCAACTACATGGCTTTCGCAATCTCCGCCGGAGCCAAAATCGTGACTATTCCTTCGAGCATCGACGATGGTTTCGAACTTCCCTCGGTCGAGAAATTCGAGGAACTTATCACCCCGCGCACCAAAGGCATCCTCATCTGCAACCCCAACAATCCGACCGGATATCTCTACACGATGAAAGAGATGCTCCAGATACGCGACCTCGTGCTGAAATATGACCTCTTCCTGTTCTCCGACGAGGTTTACCGCGAATTCTGCTACACGGGCGCACCCTATATCTCGGCTTTCCATCTCCCGGGCATCGAAGACAAAGTCGTTCTCATCGACTCTGTTTCGAAGCGCTACAACGAATGCGGCATCCGCATCGGCGCATTAATCACCAAGCACGCCGAACTGAAAGCCAACGTGATGAAATTCTGTCAAGCTCGCCTCAGTCCCCCACTCCTCGGTCAGCTCGTCGCTGAGGCAAGTATCGACACACCTGCCGACTACATGCTAGCGACTTACAACGAATATGTCGAGCGTCGCAAATTCCTGATTGACAAACTCAACAAGATACCTGGCTGCTACTCACCGATACCGATGGGCGCGTTCTACACCGTCGCCCGTCTGCCCGTCGACGATGCCGACAAGTTCTGCCAATGGTGCCTGAAAGAATTTGACTACGAAGGCGAGACCATATTCATGGCTCCAGCATCGGGTTTCTACACCACTCCGGGCATGGGGCGCGACGAAGTCCGTCTGGCATACGTGCTCAAACGCGAGGACCTCGCCCGGGCGATGGTCGTGCTTGAAAAGGCTCTCGAAGCCTATCCCGGACGAAAAGCCTGACTAAGTCAGCGATTTTGTTGGCTTGTTGGTAAAAATAGCTTACTTTTGCGAAAAAATAAACGAGTATGTCACAGGTAAAGCCTAAAAAAGCCCTCGGGCAGCACTTTCTGACCGATTTGTCTGTAGCGGCGCGCATCGCAACCACGCTTGACGGGTACAAAGGCATGCCGGTCCTCGAAGTCGGACCGGGCATGGGTGTGCTGACACGCCCGCTGCTCGCCGACGGACACGATGTGACAGTCGTTGAGATTGACACGGAGAGCGTCGCCTATCTGCGCAGTCATTTCCCCGAGCTGACCGACGGGGCGCACATAATCGAAGGCGACTTCCTCCTGCTCGACCTTGCCTCCATATTTCCCGGCAAGCAATTCTGCGTGATAGGAAACTACCCCTACAATATATCGTCGCAGATATTCTTCCACGTTCTTGACTACAAAGACCTCATACCCTGCTGCTCGGGTATGCTTCAGCGAGAGGTCGCCGAACGCATCGCCGCCGGACCCGGCACGAAGGCGCGAGGCATCTTGAGCGTACTTCTCCAGGCGTGGTACGACATCGAATATCTGTTCACTGTCAGCGAACACGTGTTCAATCCGCCGCCAAAAGTAAAATCCGGCGTCATAAAGATGACCCGTAATTCGGTGACATCGCTCGGTTGCGACGAAGCGCTTTTCAAGACTGTGGTCAAGACCACTTTCGGTCAGCGGCGCAAGACCATACGCAACTCCGTCAGAAGCCTGCTGCCCGCAGGTGCGGCGATAGCCGAAAACGAACTGTTCGCTTTGCGACCCGAACAGCTGTCGGTCGAACAGTTCATCACATTAACCAATCTCGTCACCTCGGCGCGGACCAACGCCTCTAACACTCAGGGATAATGAAAGAATATACTCCCGAATATCTCGAACATATCCGCCGCATAATTCAGGCTCAGGACAAAGAGCAGGCTCTAAAAGAGCTTGCTGACCTCCACCCTGCCGACATCGCCGAACTCTATCAGAACCTCGAGCTCGACGAAGCAGAGTTCCTGTTCCAGCTGCTCGACGACGACACGGCGGCTGACGTGCTCATGGAACTCGACGAGGACGACCGTCTGAAACTCATCAGCGCGATGCCAGCCGAGGAAATCGCCAAGCAGATTGACCACCTCGACACCGACGACGCCGTCGACCTTATCCAGCAACTCGACGAAGAGGAACGCGAGGAAATCCTTGCCCACATCGACGACGTAGAACAGGCGGGCGACATCATCGACCTTCTGAAGTATGACGAGGACACCGCCGGCGGTCTTATGGGCACCGAAATGATTGTCGTGAACGAGAATTGGTCGATGCCCGAGTGTATCAAGGAAATGCGCATGCAGGCTGAGGAAGTCGACGAGATATATTATATCTACGTTGTCGACAACGACTACAAGCTGCGCGGCATATTCCCGCTCAAAAAAATGATTTCTCACCCCTCGGTGTCGAAGATTAAGCACGTCATGGAGACCGACCCCGTCAGCGTCAAGGCTGACACGCCGATTGACGATGTCGCCCTCGACTTCGAGAAATACGACCTTGTGGCGATGCCCGTCGTCGACTCTATCGGGAGACTGCTCGGTCAGATAACCGTCGACGACGTGATGGACCGCGTCCGCGAGTCGAGCGAACGTGACTATCAGCTCGCATCAGGTATCTCCTCTGACGTCGATGCCGACGACTCTATCCTCGCCCAGACAAAGGCGCGCATCCCCTGGCTGCTCATAGGTATAGCGTCCGGCATTCTCGCCTCTCTCATCCTCAGCGGTTTCGAAGCACAGATACAGGCTGTCACGGCTCTTGCGCTCTTCATCCCAATCATCGGCGGCACAGGCGGTAACGTCGGTGTGCAGGCATCGGCTATCGTCGTTCAGGGTCTCGCCAACGGCTCCCTCGACATCAAGCAATTCTCCAAACAACTCGGCAAAGAAGTTCTTATCGGTCTGCTCAACGCCAGCGTGATTTCAGGTGTGATTCTTATTTATAACCTTATTATGCTTCCGTCTGAACTCGCCGTGACGCTTTCAGTCGCCGCCTCATTGTTTATAGTCGTGATGTTCGCGACGCTTTTGGGAACGGTCATTCCCCTCACCCTCGAAAAACTTCATATCAATCCTGCGCTTGCAACAGGACCCTTCATTCAGATTTCAAACGACATCTTCGGTCTTATCATCTATGTCGGCATCTCGACATGGTTCCTGCAGTTGTTCGGGGTCAATGGATAAGCGGCTTGCGCATCACGATACCTTCTCTGACGTGTAAAGTGAACGCCGCGTGTTCGCTGAAACGTTCGCTCTCATATCGTATGTGATACCACTCCGGCGCGAGAAAATCAAGATGAAACAGCGCACCGGTTGCCATACCGAAAGGCGAAGCAGCCCCCGCCGTCACGCGCTCCTCTATTACAATATCAAATCCCGACACCTTCACGGCGAGTGACACCGCGCCCGCCATAGTCACGCCGTCAAGCCCCGTGCGCCTTATGCTTACGAAATTGCCGGCATGAACTTCAATCAGCAGTTGCCCGTTTCCCGGTCCGTCAGCTGCTTCAAAGTCCGCCTGTTGCAACAGCTCACCCGCGATAAGATGAAGTTTCACCTCCCCTTTGCGTTCAGGCAGCGATACGACAGCAATCACAGCCGCCGCAACAACACTGACAATGACATAAAACTCCACCGTCTGAAACACACTCGCCACCAAAACCATTTCCATACCCCCAAATTTACAAAACTTCCTCCAAACCACAAACATCCCAGCCAAGCATCACATACTGCTCCCTATCCCCATCCACAAAATACAACCAGAAGACCCTATTATAACAATTAGTCTAATCCCACCCGATTCGTCCGACATCTCCGAGTTCTCCGAGAACTCCTCTCTGCGCCCTCGGCGGCTCTGCGCGAGAAAAATTGTGCATCGTGCATTTTGCATTGTAAAAGATTGTGCATCACACATTGTGTAGCGTAAAACTCCTTTTTAACTTCGGTTAAAGCCGACGCCTTTCCGAAATCGCCAGACATCATATCGATTTTCCCTATAACTTTGCAATCGAAAAACGACAACAGTGGTTTGGATTGAGAGTGAAATGTTTTAATTTTGCGGTTAATGGGACGTTGCAGAGATATCATCGGTATGCTGGCTAAGGGAACATTGGACTGGGTGTTTCCGCGGACGTGCCGCGTGTGCGGTCAGACGCTTATGGCTGACGAGCGACTGATGTGTCTCGGCTGCATGGCTGATCTGCCCCGGACGGGATTGCACCATATCGATTTCAACACAATTCATCAGCGCGTCGGTGGGTCGCAGCTGATTGACATTGCGGCAGGATGGTTCTACTACTATAGCGACAGCCCTTATGCTGCGTTAGTCAGGGAGGCGAAGTACAACGACCGTCCGTCGACCGGCTACACGCTCGGACGTCTATATGGTAAGGAACTGGCTGACGAGGGCTTCGCCGGGCGTTTCGACGTGCTGCTGCCCGTGCCGCTCTACCGCAACAAGCTCCTCAAAAGAGGTTATAACCAAAGCGAGGAAATCGCCCGCGGACTGGCTGAAGAATTAGGTTGCGATGTCGGAGACAATCTCACTGCCTTGCGTGCACACTCGACCCAGACGCGACGCAGCAGTTTCGAGCGATATGAGAACGTTCGCGGCACTTACGGCGTATGCCACGGCGATGAACTCGCAGGTCTCAACGTGGCGATAGTCGATGACATTGTGACGACCGGCTCTACTATACTTGATTGCGTGACGGCACTATGCACCGCGGCTGAACCGGCATCAGTAAACGTTCTGACAATCGGCGTCACCAAAATGCGCTGACATCGGTTCACACGTTGTCGGCGGGTACAATTACAAAGAGCTGCGAGGCTGCGAAGCGTGGAAGTGCGCTGAGGTGTATGCCCTTTTTCAGCGGACTGTCGGAGACGGTCATTCCTGCGGCGAGGAGCGCGTCGCGGACGGTCTGCAAAGCTATTTCCGGACAGTTGTTGTCATGGCTGAGATGGCACAGGAAAACGTGTTGGAGCGTGGGCGACGCTATGCGGGCGAGATATGCGGCGGTGTCGGCATTGTCAAGATGACCGATAGACGAGGCGATGCGAGCCTTGAGATGTTCGGGATAAGACCCGCGGCGAAGCATCTCGGCATCGTAGTTGGCTTCAATCATCAGCGCATCGGCGTCACGCATATAGAAATCGGCTCGCTCGGTGACAAAACCTGTGTCAGTGGCAACGACCATCCGCACTCCGGCACCTTCGACCGAATAGCCGACGTTGTCCGTCCCGTCATGCGAGACTTCGAAAGCAGTAATCGTCATGTCGCCGATTTCGAAAGGAAACTCCTTGTAAATGGGCACATGATAATCCTTGATGCGGCGCGATATACTGTGGCGGCGGAGCATGCCGTTAAGGGTCTTTGGCGTGCAGTAGAGCTTCATGTGGCGGTGGAAGCGCAGGAGCGAATAGGCATATTTGACGTGGTCGCCATGGTCGTGGGTCAGGATTATGCCTTTGACGGCATCGGAGTCGATTCCGTTGTGGAGCAGCTGCTCTGTGACGTATTTGCCCTCTATGCCCGCATCGACCAGAACTCCGGTGCTACTTGTGCCAATATAGGCGCAGTTGCCGCTGCTGCCGCTGCCGAACGAGATGAACCGCAGAGCCTGACGCGGAGCGACGCGGCTTTCGTCAAGTTCGGGTATATCGGATTCCTGCACCGACTGACGGCTACGGCTGACTATGATATCACCTGCGATATCGTCGCGGCTGATATCGATGTCGTCGAAGAGCCCGGGCAAATCGTCAAGGGCTCTCGTAAGGCGTCGTGGGCGTTGGAAATCAGACATATGGTTCAACTGTAGAGGAGGAATATCGTTGGAATTTTATCGTAGTCGCAGCTCGCTTTTTTCCACTCGGAGAGACGACGGGTCACGATTGACTGCCGCGGACCGCTGATATCGGAAGCGACGCATAGCAGCATATCGCCGGGCAGACGGCGGCAGAGGTCGTCAATCAGACGGCGGTTGCGATAAGGAGTCTCGATAAATATCTGGGTCTGGCGCTCGCGTCTTATACGGCGTTCCATCTCTTTGAGAGCTTGTGTGCGTCGCGCGTCGTCAATCGGAAGATAGCCGCAGAATGCGAATGACTGACCGTTGAAGCCCGATGCCATAAGCGACATGATGATGCTCGACGGACCGACGAGCGGCACAACTTCGATGCCTTTGCGTTGTGCCACGGCAACCAAATCTGCCCCCGGGTCGGCAACTGCCGGACAACCCGCCTCGCTGATGACCCCGATGTCATGACCTTCGAGAGCGGGGACAAGCATAGCGTCGACCGCTTCAGCGGGAGTGTGCTCGTTGAGTTCGACAAACGAAAGACTGTCGATGTCGATGCTGCGGTCACAGGCTTTGAGGAAGCGGCGCGCGGAACGGATATTCTCCACCACAAAATGCTTCACTCCCGCCACAAGCTCTATGTTGAGCTGCGGCAGCACATGATTGACTGGCGTGTCGCCCATCGGTACGGGGAAAAGATATATCTTTGCCATCGGCGTGTCGGTGCGGTGAATGACTGACGGGGGGGGGAAACCGTTCGGCGCCGGAGCAGATTTTATCTGACCCCGGCGCCGAGTAAGTCGTCAGAGTTAATATCAGTTTTCTACGCCCTGAACAAAGTTGAGCGAGTGATTCTTAATCTTGTTGTTGCCGAGAAGCATCTTGAACGGGTCTGCCGTACCGATACCCATGGTGCGGTTGAAGCGCTGGGCATATTCATCGAAGGTGTAAGGACGGCTTTCGTCCGACACAGACTTAACTTCGAAGACAACAATTGCGTTGTTACCGGCTACAGGACCTGTCACCTTGCCTTCCTCTGCTCCTGCGATTGCTCCCTGAAGAGCGCTTTCGCGGATACCGATGGTGGCTACACGGGGCGAAACGAAGATGACATCGCCTTCGCTGACTTCGCCGCCGAAGAGCTGAGCGTATCCGGCTACGTCGTTAGCCTTGCCTGCATATTCGGCTATGAGTTTCTCACCGGCTTTACGGGTAGCGGCCTTGCGTTCGAGTTCGGCGCGGATTGCCGGAGCGTTCCAGGGAATGTATTCGTCGTAGATGTCCTTCACTGCGACAGCCATCAAATATGACTGCTTGTTATCGCCGATGACGGGAGAAACCTGACCCTTCTTGGCATTCATCGCCCACTTGACGGCAGGACGGCTGTCTACAACGTTGGCGATGTGGGGCTGAGAAGCACTTACATTAGCCGAGAGAACCGAGTAACCGGCTTCTGCTGCATTGGCTGAGAAGTCGTCGCCGTTAGAATTGGCTGAAAGGAATGTGCGGAGGTCGTTGTTGAGCTGCTCAAGTGTAGCGTTAGAGGGGTCGACAGTATAGTTGATGACTGCATAGTCATAAACTGTCACAGGAGCAAGACGACGGTTGACTTTGAAAATCTGAGCGACAGGCTGACCCTGCACGGTGTCGTTGAGCACAACGGGAGTGCCGACTGCGGCAGCAAGCCATGCGTCTTTCATGCGGCCGTCGATATTAGCGCCGACGAGCGAAACCCAGATGCTGTCCTGACCCTGAGTAGCTTCACCTTCGGCGAATTCCGTCCATTTGGCGCCGGCGGCGAGAGCTGCCATGATGCTGTCAGCGTCAGAAGCGCTGCGGAGAGCGATGACAGAAACGTTGATTGAGTCAACCTGCTCTGAAGCAGAGAGACGTTTTGCTATCTGGTAAGAGTCGCGGGTGTTGGTTACGATTTCCGCCTGACCGTCTTCGGCAGCGGTGATAAAGTCGCGGAGAGCTTTATCTGTGATGCGTGATGCGCGCTGGTTCTGACGGTTGACAACGAAGCGGCTGTCTGCATCGACCGCGGTGACACCTTCTGTTGCGTTAAGATTGACGATAGCGTCTTCGACTGCCTGCTGTCCGGCGAGACGGTCATCGGCAGAGGGTTCGATTACGACGTGGATGTAATCTACGCGACGGGTCGGCTCGGTGAGAGCGTAAAGATTTTTATCTTTTTCCCAGGCAGCCTTGATGTCTGCGTCGGTCACTTCGGCGTCTTCAGCCGAAACAGTGTTGTAGCCCTTGGTCGCATAAGCGATGTGGCGGGTCGAAGCGTTGTCGTTGTAGACGCTCTTGGCGTCAAGTTCGTTAGCCGTGTAAAGGCCCTGCACGAGACGGTAGAACTTCTGCTGGAGCATAGCCTGCTCTACGTCCTGTTCAGTCTGAGCCCATGCTGCGCTGAGCTGACGGGCAACTTCTACAGGAAGGTTATATTTCGCGGGGTTCTTGATAGCGTCGAGGATAGCCTTGCCGTCCATGCGGTCGAAACCGAGGTTCTGAGAGATGGTGTAGACAAACTGCTGAGCTGCGGGATGAGGTATGAAACCTGTCATGGCGTTTGTAATCTCGCTGTCAGAGACACGGATGCCGAGGTCTTCGTATTCCTGCTTGAGGAGTTCCTGACCGATAAGGTTCTGAATCATGTTCTGGGCGAGCTCATCGTTGTCGACATCGTTGTTATAGTTGCGCGACTGTTCCTGAGCGCGTTCCATCTGCTGCTGATAGAGAGTGTAATCGATTTTCTTACCTTTTGCTTCAGCGACAGTTGTACCCGAGCCGAAGTATGTGCGGCCCGAAGTGAGGAAGTCTCCAAGGATAAATGCAAGCAAAGCGACGATGATAATCACGAAGAGTAGCACCGACTTGCTTCTGATTTTTTCTAAGGTTGCCATTAATTATAAAGTGTTTGGTTTATATTCTGATAATAAGATTGGCTCTGAATAAGCGCACAAAGATAAGATATTTTTGTCAGCATTCAAAACCTCACGGCGAAATTCTTACCCGCAAAGGTCATTTGCAGGCAATTTATATAAGATATGTCGCCCGGTCGCGCGTTATTTCACGGCGATTTTGTCGACGCGCGCCTGATGGCGTCCGCCCTCGAAAGGAGTGTTGAGGAACATGTCGACAATCTTAGTCGCCAGCGTGGCGTCGATGAAGCGCGCTGGAAGCACGAGCACATTTGCATCGTTGTGAGCGCGGGCGAGACGCGCGAGTTCGACATCCCAGCAAAGAGCAGCGCGCACACCCTGATGCTTGTTGAGCGTCATGCCGATACCGTTGCCCGAACCGCAGATGGCGATAGCCGGATATACGTCGCCGCGCTCGACGGCTTCGGCGCAGGGATGTGCGAAATCAGGATAGTCACAACTGTCGGCACTGTTGGTGCCGAAATCGATGAACGTCGTGCCGTCAGCTTCGAGATAACCTTCGAGAAGCGATTTTAACTCATAACCTGCATGGTCGCTGCAGAAGCCAACCGGCTTGTCACCAATAAGAATTGACATTATTATATAAACTAAGGTGAAGTTAAACGGAAAAATTTTCACAAAAATAACAAAAAACGGGCAATGATGCAGTGAAATTCACAAAAAAGACCTATCTTTGTGGCGCAAATCGAGAAATCGAAGCCCAGGTGGCGGAATGGTAGACGCGCTCGTTTCAGGTGCGAGTGCTGCGAGGCGTGCAGGTTCGAGTCCTGTTCTGGGCACAATATTAGCGACTTAACAAAGTGTAAATCACAAAGTTAAGTCGCTAATTTTATTTTCTACAGGCAAATTACAGGCAAAATTCAAATATTTCGCGTAACTTTTGCCTGCAAATACGCACAGACAGCATTAGAAAGTAAGGTCTACTCTTCTTCATAATAGTACGAGTAGTCAATGCCCTTCATGAACATCTCGCGGTCGTCAATCTTGTCGGTAAGCGCACCTTTCAGCAGAGACTTGATATGCGTTGAATCCACTACGCTTTCACGCATTGCCGTCAGATATTCATTCTTATCAATTTGGCTCCAGTCGACGCAACGTTTCAACGAACGACGGAGCATAAGGTCAAGCCAGATTCGGGTGCTACGCCCGTTTCCTTCCA
>CAMWNF010000057.1 GCA_947175535.1 uncultured Bacteroidales bacterium | reverse complement strand
GCCATATCGCCGAGCGCACCCGACCCGAAATCCCACCATCCTCTGAAGTTCCAAGGTGTATAGACTTCATTATACGGGCGGAATTTTGCCGGACCGATGAAGGCTTCCCAATCCATGGTCTTGGGCACTTTCATGACTTCTTTTGGAGTAGACATACCCTGCGGCCAGATGGGACGGTTGGTATACGATTCGATGCGCGTCACCTCGCCGATTTCACCGTTGCGCAGCCAGTTGAGAGCCTTGCGGGTATTGGCGTGCGATGTACTTTGATTACCCATCTGGGTCGCCACCTTATGTTTCTTTGCCAGTTTTGTAAGAAGACGTGATTCGTAAGGGTAGAGGGTCAACGGTTTTTCAACATAGACATGTTTTCCGGCTACAATAGCGTCGGCAGCTATTATGGCATGTGTGTGGTCTGCCGTCGCTACCATAACTGCATCAGCATCCTTAAGCATGTCGTCGTACATGCGACGGTAGTCGCTGTAACGCTTTGCTTTTGGATATTTATCGAAAATAGGTTTCGCATACTTCCAGTCGCAGTCGCAGAGACCTATTATATTTTCTGTCTCCATTTCGGCAAGGTCAGCCGCTCCACGACCGCCGATGCCGACACCCAAGATGTTAAGTTTATCACTTGGAGCGGTATATCCTGCGCTTTTACCGAGCACAGATGCGGGGACGATAGTGGGTGCTACCATCATACCTGCCAGAGCAATACCGCTTTTTTTAAGAAAATCTCTTCTTGAAAGATCAGACATATGATTAAATTTAAGGTGGATTTTTAATGGTTGTTGCTGGAGTCAGCAATCGTTACATGCAAAGTTAACCTAAATATATCGTAAAACCAACCCTCCGGACTATTATTTCATAAGAAAATTATATCCCGGCTTTGTCGCTCATTGACAAAACCGGGATATACAAATTTTATCTTTCAAAATAGATTACTCTTTCTTTCGGGCAAGGTAGTCGTCGAGTGCGCGTCTGATTGATGACCATTGTCCCATTTTCTCAAGGTGGGAGATGTCGAGTACCCGGAAATTTCCCGTCTTGTCGAGCGCCATAGAAGCGGCGTGATACATGTTGTTTGGGTTATCGGAAACCGTATCGTGATTGACCGCATAGAGCGAGCCGACCAGACGGCAGTCGCCGTGCAGAAGGGTGTCCGCGCGGTTATATGCAAATTCGATTGACTCGTTGTCATCTGCTCCGCTGACGCGTTCGAGATACGCTCCTGCCGCAAAAACATCAATAGATGGAGCGAAACCTGTAGCCTGATATTCCGGCGTTCCATAAGCGTATGCGGTCACCCATTGTGAGCGTGGCGATGCCCAGTTCTGACCGCTGGCATTGAGGGCATGAATCCAAGTAGCAGCCCAATATTCGACATCGATGTCGGGTTTTGCCGCGTGGATAGAATCTGCTGCACGACCGATGAAGTCTGAAATGACCTTCGCGCGCCACGCCCACCATTGTGGAGCAAGTGGTCCGTCGACGCGGTTACCTTCTTCGTCATAGGAAATTATGTTTCCAGGCCAGTTTTCGACAGAAGCTCCGATATATTCTTCGAACTGTTGGCGCGAGAGGTCAGAAAAGTCGCTCTGAGCATCGGGATAGCGGCAGTAATCAAGCGAAAATCCGTCAATATCATAGTTATTGACGAGTTCCATTATCAATCCGAGTTCGTATTCCTGAACTTCGGGATTGGAAGGATTGAGGAAAACTGCAGCCTTGCGGGTATCACGCATGTCAGAGAATGTGCCGTCAGGACGGTATTCTATTGCAAGCCAGCGGTCGTAAATTGTATCCTGATAGCACATTCCGCGCTGCCAGTAACCTGAACCGCATGGCATTATGGAAAACGATGCCGACAGACGCATTCCGCGACGATGACATTCGTCAATGAAGAACTGAAGATAGTCCCAGTCCCTGGCGAGCGGTTGTTCCGTGATGCCTTCGATATAATCAAGATAGGGTAGATATTGGCTGCAGTACAGCACTTTTCCATAGTTTGGCTTAACATCGAGAACGACGTGATTTATGCCGGCTTCGTGAGCCTTGTCAAGATACCATACGATGCTGTCTTTATCAGAGAAACGAAGGAAGTTGGCATCAGCGGCTATTGTGACGTAGACTTCCGGTTCTGTGTCGATGTCTTTGGCAGCGACTGTTGAACAGGAGACGTTTGCAGCGACAAGTGATAAAAGTGCGATTATCGCAACTAATAGTTTTTTCATGACGGCTGATTATTGTTTGCGAAAGGTTATCAAGCGGTTATATATAAAATTTGTAACGGTGTAAACTCCGCATCCTATTAGTGTTGCGAAGCCGTAGCCCGAAACCACCATTATGCCGGTATCGACTTCTATTTTTCCGAACGACGAGGTGTTGAGAGCGACGACAGTCAGCAACTGAAGGGAATAACATACGGCGAAACCGAGTGCGAATCGAATTGCTTCGCGGCTGAAGCGACCACGAGAACGGAATACCCACTGCTTGTTCCATAGAAATGAATTTATCACGCCCAGAACATAGCCAATTGCATTAGCGACATATTCGTTGATGCCGAGCAACGATTTACAGATGAAAATAGTGCAGAGCGTTACAAGGGTGTTCATAGCGCCGACGAGACAGAACTTAATGAACTGCATTGCGGCGGGTCGGTCAGGCATTGCTTTCATTATCTGTCAGCTGATCTTCGGGGATTGATTTTTCGTCGACTTTAGGATAGGTAGCGACCAGTTGTATCGCACGGCGAGTACTCGGAGACCTATTATTATTACAGCGCATGTTACCTGCGGTATCCATAGCGGGGCAGAGGTCAGCGACATAAGATAATATGCTATACCGCCGGCAAGACAGGCGGTCGCGTAGATATCCTTGCGGAAGAAAAGAGGTTCGTCGTTGATTAGAATGTCCCGTATTATCCCTCCGAACGAACCGGTGATGATGCCCATGACTATAGCGACCCACATCGGATAACCGGCTGCGAGGGTCTTCTGTATGCCGACCACGACAAACAGTGCGAGACCTATGGCGTCGAAGATGAAAAGAGTCCGCATTCCTCTGACCAATGCCTGACGGAATATTATCACAGCAACGAGAGCGAGACCTGTTACTGCAAGGTATCTGAACGAAAGCATCCAGAAGACGGGTATATCGAGAAGTACGTCGCGGACGGTTCCTCCTCCGATTGCTGTGACGAGACCTACTACATATGCTCCGAACCAGTCGAAACGCTTTGCAGCCGCAAGGCGGATGCCCGAGATAGCAAATGCGATTGTGCCGAGTACTTCTATAATGGTGATAAACAGTTGGTCGCCGTTCATGTATCTTTATTAAGCTTTTTCGTAATAGCGGCAGTATTGGCTGATTTCGCATTGGTCGCAAAGCGGCTTACGGGCTTTGCATACATATCGTCCGTGGAGTATCAGCCAATGATGGGCACGCGCTATTTTTTCTTCAGGAATGTATTTGACAAGTTCGCGCTCTGTTGTCAGCGGCGTATGCGAATTGGTTGTAAGTCCTATTCGCTCTGCCACACGGAACACATGAGTATCCACTGCCATTGCCGGCTTGTCGTAAACCACTGACAGAATGACGTTGGCTGTTTTACGACCTACACCCGGCAACGACATCAAATCGTCTATGGAGTCGGGAACCTTTCCGCCGAAACGCTCTGTGAGCATACGCGCCATGCCGAGCAGTGACGTTGTCTTATTATTTGGGTAAGAACATGATTTTATCAATTCGAAGACTTCTTCGCGCGTAGCCGTCGCAAGGTCGGCGGCGGTTGGAAATCGTTCGAAAAGAGGCGGAGTGATGATGTTAACTCGCTTGTCGGTACATTGTGCCGACAGGATTACTGCTACCAACAGCTGATATGGATTGTCGAAATGCAGTTCGGTCTGCGCCTCGGGCATACTTTGCTCGAAGCGGTCGATGACCTTACTGTAGCGGTCAGCTTTTTTCATCAATGTGCCGAGGTGAACTCTTCGAGGAAGCGGGTGTCGTTTTCGGAGAACATACGCAGATCCTTCACCTGATATTTCAGGTTAGTGATGCGCTCTACACCCATACCGAGGGCGAAGCCTGAATATATTTTCGAATCTATGCCGCAAGCCTCGAGAACATTGGGGTCGACCATACCGCAGCCGAGAATTTCTACCCAACCTGTGTGTTTGCAGAACGAACAGCCTTTACCGCCGCAGAGGTTACAGCTGATATCCATTTCTGCCGAGGGTTCGGTGAATGGGAAGTAGCTCGGGCGGAGGCGTATCTTTGTCTCAGGGCCAAACATTTCGCGGGCGAAATAGAGCAGGGTCTGACGCAGGTCAGAGTATGTGACGTCGCGGTCGACATACAGGGCTTCAACCTGATGGAAGAAGCAGTGTGCGCGTGCCGAAATAGCCTCATTGCGATAGACGCGACCCGGACAGATGATGCGGATGGGTGGCTTGGTGGTTTCCATCACGCGGGATTGCACAGATGAAGTGTGAGTGCGCAGCAGCACGTCGGGTGTGCGGTTTATGAAGAATGTATCTTGCATGTCGCGCGCCGGATGGTCTTCGGCGAAATTAAGGGCGGAGAACACATGCCAGTCGTCCTCGATTTCAGGACCTTCTGCGATGTTGAAACCAAGACGGCGGAATATGGCAATAATCTCCTCGCGCACAATCGACAGAGGATGGCGTGTGCCGAGCTTGACGGGCGAGGGAGTACGGGTCAAGTCTATCCCGGAGAAATCATCACCTGCTGATGATAGAGACTCGCGCAGAGAGTTTATTTTGTCGGTTGCAAAGGTTTTCAGGTCATTGATTGCCTGACCGATAGTGCGTTTCTGCTCGGCAGGGACAGAGCGGAAATCGTTCATCAGAGCCGGCACAAGACCTTTTTTGCTAAGATATTTTATGCGGAGCACTTCGACCTCGTCAAGATTGGCTGCGGTAAGTGCTTCAATTTCAGTTTTTAGGCTATTAATTTTGTCTAACATTGCTAAATTAATTCATTTATAGCCCCAAAGTTACAAAAAATCCCCGACAGCCCCTAAATTTTTTTCATGCGACTAAAATAAAACTATATAAAATGTAAAGAATTAGACTATAACCTAATTTGATGCACTATCTGATTCCAGAGTTATGAGTAATTAACAAATGTGCTAACGATCAACACTTTGACTTGGTAATACGGCAATGAATAAAATAAACCTAAACTCACGTTAATTATAATAAAAACACCCTATGGTCTTATATGCTCCCATCCATACTTTGCAAACCTTTTATATGGTTTTAATAAATACATATTTCGTCCGATAAAAAAGCCACCTTGACGGTGGCTACCCTTCGGCACCGCGTGCCCTTGCGGACACCCGACAATCTTTAATCCTCAGTTGGCATCGCAAAGATAATGACTTATTTTTAATTTACACAAATATTTGATAGTGCTCATGTCGCAAATATTGGTATAATATTGACTCATTGTGACTTAAGCTCACTACACCATAATTTGCTAATATTTCATTACCTTTGCAGTCAGTTCAAAAGATAATTATTTATGAAAGCAACGGTGGTTTTAATTGCTGATGATGAAGCGGAAAATTTTGGTAGAAAATTGATGCTGGATGCTCATCGTTTTGGAAATATGGGCTTTGAGATGGCGAGACTTCCGCAGCATGTTTCGTTGAAACAACCCTTTGTTATCCCGGATTTAGGGCGGATGGAAAAGTTCTTTGATGGCTTTTCTAAAAGTCTTAAACCTGTTGACATTGAATTTATCGGCATGGATTTATTCCCGTCAAATGTGTTAGGAGGGGTAGAATCAGGTTGCATAAGTTTGAGGGTTAAGACCATAGAGGAGCTTCTCGATGCGCAAAAAAGGCTTAATGAAGATTTATTTAAGACTTTTGGAGCTTGTCCGGCAGAGCATGACGATGACTATATCTTTCATATGACATTTGCTATCGGAGGTGCCGATTTTCAATCTTACAAAAGAGCCTATGAGGTGCTGAAAAATAGTGATTACCGTCACACATTCAGGTTCAATAGATTAGGCTTGTTTTATTACGATGATGACAATATCATCCCCGGAACCTATTTCTGCTATAAAATATGTAGCTTAGTTGGCTCCGAATAACAGATTATAATCTATCTTACAAGGCTGAAGGGGTGGTCTGTGAGATATATTGCGGGGATAGAGTGGTGATTGCAGGAGTCGAGGAGTCGGGAGGCGCGCAGTTGAGGCGTGTCACGAGCAATTATTACTGTGTCAGGATTGACTGCGCGTATCAGTGAAAACGGCTCGCTGCCTGACTGTCTGGTGACAAGGAGATAATTTGGTCGGATAGTGGCATCGGTTTGAGATGATGCTATAAGAAGAGTTCGGTTCCCGAAAATGATATAGTCGCCTCTCCGCCTTACAGTCGGGAGCGAGAAATCTGAATTGTTTATAGTCAGAGAATCTGTACATGACCTGCGTGCAAGGAAATCTGCGTAACGTCGGCTTAGGTTCGCGGCAACCGCAGTATAATTCTGTTCGGGAGCTGTTGTGACAACGAATGCAGAGTCGCCTTGGCGTATTATAATGTCTGTTCGCAGCGGTTGGCGGGTGATGTAGAGCTCTGCATCAGGAAGAGCCGGTTGCAAAAGAAAGACGAGCCAGGAAATCAGCAATGCTGCAACCGTAAGAATGAAATAATTCCGTTTCCTGTAGCTCAGGGCAAAAGCAAGAAGTAGTAACGCAATTACGGCTGCAATGACAGTTCCCGTAGGCAGAAATATTCCGGTAAGTTCAGCACCAGAGATTTCTGACATAACCTGACAAAATCCTGCGACAGAATTATATATCACATCCGTAAACGTCCCGAGAACAGACAACCGTAATCCAACAGCAGTTGTGATAATCATTATCACTCCGGAAGAAAGCAGAAGCGGCAGCAGAACGGCGAGTACGAGATTTGGTATGAGAAAGAGCAGTGGGAAACGGTGAAAATGTACCATCGTTATCAGGCACGTGCCGAGCATAGCCGCCAACGGTACGGTGACGAAAGACGCAAGCCTGTAAGCCCGCGACCCGGTGTTGTTGAACGGATTGAAGCGCGGTGCAAAGACAAGAATGGCAAGTACGGCAGCAAACGACATCTGAAAGCCCGGTGCGAACAACTGGCGAGGCGAGAATGCGAGAATTAAAATGGCGGCAACGCAAAGTGAATTATAGGGTGAGGATTGTCTCTGAAATATTTTCGCCAACAGAAATATCGAAATCAGCACGGCTGCACGGACAAGCGACGGTGACATGCCGCAGACAAACGCATATAACCATATCAGTACTATTACGAAGAGATGTCGCATCCGTCCGTAGCGTAGCGACAGTTTTAGCGGGAAAAAGGCTATCGAGGCGAGCATAGCTATAATCCCTATATGGAATCCGCTGAGAGCGAGATAATGAGCGGCTCCGATAGTGCGGAACTGTTGTCTTACGTCCGGGGCGAGTACGCTATCATCTCCAAGCAGGGTCGCAGCCAGGAACCACGCTGTCTGACTGTTGACAGGCGAACGGTAAATCAAGTCACGTAGTTCAGATTGGAGTCTTGTGGCTGTGCGGCGTAAGCTCTGACGATATCCGCAGATTTCAATATCGTCAGGAGCGACATTTGCGTGAGCCGTTATGCCGTCGGTAAAATATTTCGGATTATAGCTGTTTTCGTCAGGCAGGTCTGTGCTTTCAGCAGGGTCGGATAGTTTGCCTCTGAAGTTTATCCAATCGCCTGGCTCAAATTTTACAGGCGGGTTCGGAATAAGCACACCACAATGGAAAGGTGTGATGTGTAGGCTGTCTCTATCATAGATTTTGACATTAAGCCTCACGGCAGCCGGTGTGGCTCGAATATCCTCGACAACGCCGCTCCATGTGTTTTTTCTCAAGAATGAATCTCCAGGTGGTGGCGCAGGTCGTGACACAAATGACAATATCCATCCCAGTGTAGTGAAGAGTAATACAAAGGCAACCCATTGCCGATGAAACATGAATGATGTCAATGCGACAATTAGTGCGATAAACGGTATAAACCATGATGGAGACAGTCCGAATAAGATAATTCCCGCCATCATGCCGAGGGCGGCAGGAAGAGCGGGAACGTATGAGAGGGGTGCTTTCAAGAAAAAAGTCCGCTTATGCTATTGTGTTCAGTACGACAGTCAGACTTGTGATGCTGATTATTATCCACAGGGCGACGGCAAGCAGCAGTGGCTTTATGCCGACCTGACGGACGGTTGCAAGAGATAGTGATGCACCTATTAGGAAGAGGGTGACGACCATACCGCGGCGCGCAATCCAAACCATGGTTGATACGAACCAGTCGGGCAGGGGAACGTAGGTATTGACGACCATAGCAAGGATGAAGATGAAAATAAACCAAGGAATGGAAATCTTCGAACCTTTTTCGCGAAAAAGAAACATCGTCACCAATGCGAGCGGTATAATCCACAACGCACGTGTGAGTTTGATAAGGGTTGCCATCTGAAGGGCTATTTCTCCGTATTGTTCGCCTGCGCCGACAACCGACGATGTATCGTGGA
Organism: uncultured Bacteroidales bacterium; assembly: GCA_947175535.1. Lineage (GTDB taxonomy): Bacteria > Bacteroidota > Bacteroidia > Bacteroidales > Muribaculaceae > CAG-873. The sequence goes on along the minus strand of CAMWNF010000057.1, from coordinate 6,418 downwards.
TAGCGATTGCTGCCCATGTGCCGAACTGTTGCTGCGACATGTCGAGCATATGACCGATAGGAGGGAATATGAACAGTGCTATGGCATTGAGTATGAAAATCACACCGAGCGATACAGCCATCTCATTTTCGTTGGCTTTGAGAACAGGTCCCACGGCTGCAATCGCACTCCCTCCGCATATTGCAGTGCCGGATGATATAAGGTAAGCCGTCTTACGGTTTAGTTTGAACCAATAGCCAATCAATATGCCGAGTACCATCACACCAATAACCGACACCACAGTAAACATCATGCCTTCTGAACCGGACTTGAGCGATTCATGAAGGTTCATGTTAAAACCGAGACAAACAACGGCGACTTGCAAAAGATATTTCGAAGTCTTTTTATTAAACTTCGGACATGGATTTTTAAGCGTGAATGCGAATATAAGTCCGGCAAGAAGTGCAATCGGGGCGTTTATCTGCGGTATACCGAGTTTCTCAATCGGTAGAATGATAAGCGCTATAATCGCGATGTAGATGATTTTTGATGCAGAAAACATAAGTAATAAATATTATCGTTGCCAGATTGTCCAGGCTGCGAATGCTTGTAGGAGAAGCATTTCAAGACCGTTTTTGACTTCAGCTCCGGCATCTTCGCTGCGTTTCATAAACAGAGTGACATCCGGGTTGTAGAGAAGGTCGTAGCAGAGATGTTTTGGTGTCAGAAGATGATAGGGTATGTCAGGACATTCGTCGACGTGAGGATACATGCCGAGCGGCGTAGTGTTGACAATTATTTTATGCGATTCGATGATTTCGGGAGTGAGTTCCTCGTATGTCAGTATGCCTGTTGCGGGAGTGCGTGAGACGAGCTGTGGCTCTATACCGAGAGAACGCAGAGCATAGCAGATTGCTTTAGAGGCTCCACCTGTTCCGAGTACGAGTGCCTTGGTGTGGTCTTCGTTGAGCAGCGGTGCGATTGAATCGCGGAAGCCAATTATATCGGAGTTATAACCTTTAAGGATAAGTTTGCCATTGCGGCGTATGAATTTTATGACATTCACGGCTCCGATTTCCGCTGCTTCGGGGTCCATTTCATCAAGTAAATCTATTACCTGCTGTTTATAAGGTATCGTTACGTTAAGACCGTTCAGATTTGGATTTCCCGTAAGGACTTTCCGTAAATCTCCTATTTCCGGAATTTCGAAGTTGATGTAACGGGCATCGATGTTTTCCGCATCGAATTTCTGGTTGAAATAATCCTGAGAGAAAGAGTGTCCCAGTGGGTAACCAATAAGACCGTAAAGTTTGGAATATGAAGAATAAGTCATTTGACCGATTATTTTCTGCAAAATTAAAAATAATCAGCCAAATGACAATGTTTTCCCACTCAATTAGTTCTTGTGACCTTGTAAATCGTCATTTTCAATTGAAGCGGCTGTTTTACGTTATTATCTAATTATACCTTTGGTTAATTAATATCAATAAAAATCGGGTCGCTTCATATGAAACACCCCGATTTTTATTGATAATTTAATGTCCTTATTGAGCGCTTGTTTCTTCAGCAACGCCTGCAAGAGCGGGGTCAATCATGATGCGACCGCAATATTCGCAAACGATGACTTTCTTGTGGAGACGTATTTCAAGTTGTTTTTGCGGTGGAATACGGTTGAAGCAACCGCCGCATGCATTACGCTGCACGTAAACGATACCAAGACCATTACGGGCATTTTTGCGGATACGCTTGAATGCCTGCAGCGTGCGTTCGTCGATGCTTGGTTCGATAGCTTTTGCTTTTTCGCGAAGGCTCTCTTCTTCCTGACGTGTTTCGCTTACGATTTCGTCGAGTTCTGCTTTCTTTTCTTCGAGTATATGAGCGTGGTCGGCAAGTTTTTCTTTTGTGACTTCAATTTCTGCTGTCTTGTTGTCGATAGCGCGTGTGTAGTCGTTGATATGCTTTTCAGCAAGCTCGATTTCAAGAGTCTGGAATTCTACTTCTTTTGTGAGAAGGTCGAACTCACGATTGTTGCGCACGTTGTCGAGCTGCTCTTTGTAACGTTCGATAAGACCTTTGCAGTTGTTGATTTTCTCTTTCTCTGCTGCGAGATTCTTACGGAGCTCTTCAATTTCACGCGAATAGTTTTCGATACGGTAATTGAGACCTGCAATGCTGTCTTCGAGGTCTTTGACTTCAAGAGGAAGCTCACCGCGAATTGTCTTGATACGGTCTATCTCAGAAAGAATTGTCTGAAGCTCGTATAATGCTTTGAGACGCTTTTCAACCGAGGCGGTCTGCTCTTGTTTTTTATCAGTAGCCATATATTTTTATATGTATTTTATAGGATTTTCTTCTATTTCTGAGTAATAGCATGCAAAGTTAGGAAATTTTTCCCGAATTACATTGTAAAAAATTTCTTTTGTGCATGATTCGCTCTCAAAGTGACCTATGTCGATAATCAGAATGTCTTTCCCGAAGTCGACAAAATCGTGATATTTCGTGTCAGAAGTAATGAATGCCTGCGCACCCATGCGAATGGCGGTCGAGATGAATTCACTGCCCGAACCTCCGCACATTGCAATACGTCTTATCGCTGTGTCACAGTCAGGCATCGCCGAACACCTTGTGACCGGCGAGTGGAATGCAGATTTGACTCTGTCGATAAGTTCCATCGGTTTTAGCTCTTCTTCATATATTGCATAAACACCAAGTCCTATGGTCGAATCAGTATCTGCAACCTTTTCTGTCGTAAGGGCAAGCAATCCGGAGTGAAGTGTTTCTGCGAGGACGTCACTGAGACGACGGGTTAACGAGGCATCGACGGTTGCTTCTATTTTAACGCATTTTTCTGATGAGATGTCTGCCGTAGCGAATGGGTCACCCGAAATTACAGATGACGTGTAACGTTCGCTTTCCGAACGGAAGCACATGGCTTTTGGTGCGGCTTCATTGAACGCGGTTAAAGCAGTGTCAGCGCAATCTGGCGTTACAATCGCCGAGACATGAACCAATAGTCCAGACAAAGGTGAAAGCACTTTGACAGGTTTAGCTCCGAGCATTTCAGCCATGCGGTAGCTCACACCGCCCGCAGTGCTGTCGACTGCCGTATGACAGGAGTAAATTGTAATACCGGCTGCTATAGCACGCATCACAGTCTCTTCAACCGGAGTATTTCCGCTGATGCGTTTGAGCCCTTTGAAAAGCAGGGGATGATGGGAAATTATAAGGTTGCATCCGCGGTTGATTGCTTCGTCAACAACATCAGGCGTAGCGTCGAGACAAAGAAGTACACCGGTGCATTCGGCTCGTAATGAGCCGACTTGCACACCGGTGTTGTCCCATGACTCCTGAAATGCGGCAGGAGCAAAATCTTCAATCGCAGAAATGATGGCGGCGTTGAGCATCAGGCTTTTTCTTCAGGGATGACAACTGCGAGAGACAGTTCGTCGAGCTGTTTCTGGTCGAGTGCTGCGGGAGCATCGAGCATGACATCGCGTCCGCTGTTGTTCTTGGGGAATGCAATGCAATCTCGGATACTGTCGAGACCGGCGAAAAGTGACACCCAACGGTCGAGACCATATGCAAGACCGCCATGAGGAGGTGCTCCGAATTTGAACGCATTCATAAGGAAGCCGAACTGTTCCTGTGCCTTTTCGGGAGTAAAACCGAGAATTTCAAACATTTTTGCCTGAAGTGCGCTGTCGTGGATACGGATTGAACCGCCGCCGACTTCAACACCGTTGATGACCATGTCGTAAGCATCTGCACGGACAGCTGCCGGGTCCGTATCAAGCAAGGCTATATCCTCATCTTTAGGATGGGTGAACGGATGGTGCATCGCCATCAGACGCTGCTCTTCATCGCTCCATTCGAACATTGGGAAATCGACAACCCAAAGACATGCAAATTTATTTTTATCGCGCAGACCAAGCTGACGACCCATTTCGAGACGGAGCTCGCAAAGCTGTTTGCGGGTCTTCATCACATCGTCGCCGCTTAGTATCAGTATAAGGTCTCCGGGTTCGGCACCCATTGCTTTGCGCATTTCCTGAAGGACTTCCTGTGAGTAGAATTTATCGACAGACGATTTGACATTGCCATCGGCCTCAACGCGGGCATAAACCATGCCTTTAGCTCCGATCTGAGGACGTTTAACATATTCAGTCAGAGCATCGAGCTGTTTGCGTGTGTATGATGCAGCGCCTTTTGCACATATGCCGCCGATATATGCTGCATTATCGAATACGCTGAAACCATGTCCTTTGAGGATGTCCATAAGTTCTACGAAACGCATGTCGAAGCGAAGGTCGGGTTTGTCGCTGCCATAATATTTCATTGCGTCAGCCCAAGGCATGCGGATGAACGGTTCTGTCAGTTCAATACCGCGAATTTCTTTGAAAAGATGTTTTGCCATGCCTTCGAAAAGTTCGATGACGTCGTTCTGCTCTATGAAACTCATTTCGCAGTCAATCTGAGTGAATTCGGGCTGGCGGTCGGCGCGCAAGTCTTCGTCGCGGAAACATTTCACAATCTGGAAATATCTATCCATGCCCGACACCATCAGAAGCTGTTTGAGCGTCTGGGGCGACTGGGGCAGGGCGTAGAATTGACCTTGGTTCATACGTGAGGGCACCACGAAGTCGCGCGCTCCTTCAGGGGTAGAGCCGACGAGCATCGGGGTTTCGATTTCGAGGAAGCCTTTGCTATCGAGGTAGCGGCGCACTTCCATTGTCATGCGATGGCGTAGTTCGAGATTGCGACGCACGGGGTTGCGGCGCAGATCGAGATAGCGGTAGCGCATGCGGATGTCATCGCCACCGTCTGTGTCGTCCTCGATGGTGAACGGCGGCACTTCACTTGGATTTAGAACGTTAAGCTCCGTTGCCAAAATTTCAATATCGCCGGTAGGCATATTGGGGTTTTTAGACGTGCGTTCCGAAACTTTACCCTTAGCCTGAATGACGAATTCGCGTCCGAGGTGGTTGGCTGCTTCGTTGAGTTTGGCGTCAAGTTCGTTATTGAAAACAATCTGAGTTATGCCGTAGCGGTCGCGGAGGTCGACAAATGTCATGCCGCCCATCTTACGGACGCGCTGCACCCAGCCGGCTAAAGTGACATCTTTACCGGCGTCTGATAAGCGGAGTTCACCGCATGTATTGGTTCTGAACATGATTATGAAAGATTCATTTTGATTTTTATGACACAAAAGTAGTCAATCTTTGTCGAATTAGCAAAATGAAAACAGACAAGAGTTATACATTATAATATAAAAAGCGATTTAGTTCGTATTGAATAACCGATTTAATATTAACTTTGCGTAAAACTTTAACTGTTCAGATCATTCATCACTATAATTATCATGAAATTTTCCATAAAGTTTGTAGCACTCATGTGTAGCGCAATGATTGTCACATCGTGTGGGCATAAAGAATTAAATACCGACCTTTTGATTATTGGTGGCGGTGCGAGCGGCACAGCGGCGGGCATTCAGGCTGCGCGTATGGATGTCAATGCTATAATTGTTGAGGAGTCTCCTTGGCTCGGCGGTATGCTGACTTCTGCAGGCGTCAGCTGTATCGACGGTAACTCACGCATGCCATCGGGATTTTTTGGTGAATTTCGTGACAGTATTGCAGCCCTATATGGCGGATATGATAATCTGCGTACAAACTGGGTCGCCGATTATTCTTTTGAACCGTCTGTCGGCAATGCTTTGTTTCATCGCATGGTAGAGCGCGAAAAAGACCATCTTAAAGTCATTAACGGTGCAAGGCTTGTTGAACTCACTAAGAAAACAGATGGTTGGGTCGCAGTTATCGAGAACGAAAACGGCGAAAAACAGACTATAAAAGCCAAGATTGTGATTGACGGAACGGAGTTTGGAGATGTAGCACGTATGACTGGGGTAGGTTATGACCTCGGTATGGAAAACGGTCGTATGACTGGAGAGGATATCGCGCCAGATTCAGCATATAATATCGTGCAGGATATGACTTTCGTAGCCGTTCTTAAAGATTATGGAAAAGATGCCGACATGACTATCGACGAGCCGGAAGGATACGACCCGATGCTTTTTGCCAATACATGTCAGAACCCGTTGGCAACTCCGCGCGAGGATACTTTGAAATTCCATACGCCAGATTACATGATGGGTTATGGTAAGCTGCAAAATGGTAAATATATGATTAATTGGCCATTCGCCGCCAATGACTATTATGCCAACATCGTTGACATGACTCGCGAAGAACGTGACTCCGTGCTGGCATTGGCTAAGCAGCATACAATGAAATATCTATATTTCCTGCAGACTCAGTTAGGTTATAAAAACCTCGCGCTTGCCGACGACGAATATCCGACCGAAGACCACTTGCCATTTATTCCTTATGTGCGTGAATCACGTCGTATCCATGGTAAAGTGCGCGTCAATGTCAATCATGTG
>CAMWNF010000056.1 GCA_947175535.1 uncultured Bacteroidales bacterium | reverse complement strand
AGAACCCCCTTCTCTCCATTTTCTCTCCGCGCCCTCTGCGTCTCTGCGCGAGATTACGCGAGTTTCCCCTCCCGCATCAAAAAAATCGTGCATTGTGCATTGTGCATCGTGAATTATTCCTAACTTTGAACCATGAACCATAATCAGCTGCCATCAGCCCCCGGTCCGATTGGGGTATTTGACTCAGGCTACGGAGGCCTGACCATCCTTTCGGAAATTCGCCGTGCACTGCCCGACTATGACTACATATACCTCGGCGACAATGCCCGCGCGCCTTATGGTTCACGCTCGTTCGACATTGTCTACCGTTTTACCCTCGAAGCTGTTACTGAGCTATTCCGACGCGGATGCCACCTTGTGATACTCGCGTGCAACACCGCCTCGGCAAAAGCACTCCGTTCAATTCAGCAGCTCGACCTTCCCATCCTCGACCCCGACCGACGCGTGCTCGGTGTCATACGTCCCACAGTTGAAGCTGTCGGTGACATCACGCGCAACGGCCATGTCGGCATATTCGCAACTCCGGGAACTGTCGCATCAGAGTCTTACGACATCGAGATTGCCAAACTATATCCCGACTTCAAAGTGACCGCACAAGCTTGCCCCATGTGGGTACCGCTTGTCGAGAACCGAGAGGCTGATCGTCCCGGAGCTGACTACTTCGTCCGTCAGGAAACTGACACACTACTTTCACGTGACCCCCTGATTGACACCGTCATTCTCGGGTGCACGCACTACCCCTTACTTTACTCCAAAATCCGAGAGGCTATGCCTGATGATATAACAATCGTTCGACAGGGCGACATCGTTGCCCGCAGCCTTGAGGACTACCTTTCGCGCCACCCCGAGATTAACGCTCGGCTCACCCGTGGTGCATCAACACAATACCTTACTACAGAGAATCCCGAAAAATTCTCCGCGCTCGCAACTCTTTTCCTGCAGCATCCCGTCACTGCCACCCGCATCACCCTCTGACCCCCGTCGCGCCCGCAACAAAACCGGAATATCCCCGTTTGTTTACATGTTTTAATGGTCGGCGGCGTAAAATCTCGCGGTTTTTCTATAACTTTGTATCTTAAAATATATAATGTTAGGATTAATAACTTAGATTTTAAGATATGTCTGTAGAAAATATTATAGCTGAAGCTGTCAGCCGTGCGGTGACCGAACTTTACGCTGTAGAGTGCGCTCCATCTTCAGTCGTCCCACAGCCGACCCGCAAGGAGTTTGAAGGCAACCTTACCGTAGTCGTTTTCCCTTGGGTTAAGGCTGCACGAAAGGCGCCAGAGCAGGTGGCACGCGAAATCGGCGATTTCCTCGTGGCTAACGAAGCCGCTGTGAAATCATATAATGTAGTTAAAGGTTTTCTTAACATTGTAATCGAACCGACTTACTGGAATAAGGTCCTTCATCGCATTGCCGCCACGCAAAACTACGGTTCGCGTCAGGCGACCGGGGCAGACCCGCTGGTGATGGTCGAATATTCGTCGCCCAACACAAACAAGCCTCTCCACCTCGGGCACTTGCGCAATATTCTTCTCGGATACAGTCTCTCGCAGATACTCAAAGCGTGCGGAAACCGCGTGGTTAAGACCAACATCGTCAACGACCGCGGAATCCACATCTGCAAGTCGATGCTCGCATGGAAAAAATGGCATGACGGCGAAACTCCCGAGTCCACCGGCATTAAGGGCGACCACCTCATCGGCGACTGCTATGTCGATTTCGACAAGCACTACAAAGCCGAGGTCAAGGAGCTTATGGCTGAAGGTATGACTCAGGAAGAAGCGGAAGCCGCTTCGCCTCTGATGCTCGAAGCGCGCGAGATGCTGCGCCGTTGGGAGCAGAAAGACCCTGAAGTGCGCGCCCTTTGGGAAACGATGAACAAGTGGGTTTATGACGGTTTCGACACGACATACGCCCGCATGGGTGTCGATTTCGACAAGATATACTACGAGTCTGACACTTACCTCGAAGGCAAGGAGAAGGTCCTCGAAGGTCTCGAAAAGGGTGTCCTTTACCGCAAGGACGACGGCTCCGTTTGGGCTGACCTCACACCCGACGGTCTTGACCACAAGCTCTTGCTCCGAAGCGACGGAACATCCGTCTACATGACTCAGGATATCGGCACGGCGAAACTGCGTTTCCGCGACTATCCCATCGACAAGATGATTTATGTCGTCGGCAACGAACAGAACTATCACTTCCAGGTCCTCTCTCTCCTTCTTGACCGTCTCGGCTTCAAATGGGGCAAAGACCTCGTCCACTTCTCTTACGGCATGGTCGAGTTGCCCGAAGGCAAGATGAAAAGTCGCGAAGGCACCGTGGTCGATGCTGACGACCTGATGGCTGAGATGGTCAACGGTGCCCGTGAGGTGGCGGAAGCCGCAGGAAAGACCGACGGGCTCGACGAAGCTCAGAAAGCCGAAATAGCTGAAATAGTCGGCATGGGTGCGCTCAAATACTTCCTCCTCAAGGTCGACCCTCGCAAGAACATGACTTTCAACCCCAAGGAGTCTATCGACTTCAACGGCAACACAGGTCCCTTCATCCAGTACACTTATGCCCGCATACGCTCGGTGCTACGTCGTGCCGGCGAGCAGGGTCTGACGGTCGGCGATTACTCTGAAGTTGTGCCTAACGAAAAGGAAATATCACTCATACAGCGTCTCGCATCATATCCTGCTGTAGTTCAGGAAGCCGGTCGTAGCTATTCGCCCGCGCTCATCGCCAACTATGTCTACGACCTCGCCAAAGAATACAACCAGTTCTACCACGACTGTCCTCTGCTCCGCGAAGACAACCCTGGCGTCCGCTCCCTCCGTCTCGAACTATCGGCGGCAACAGCCGATGTCATCGCCTCAGGCATGGCGTTACTCGGCATAAAAGTGCCCGAAAGAATGTAAAATCAATTTCCAACTCTCAAATCTTATAGATTATGTTTGACAACAACTACAACAATTACAATTCTTACGGCGTAGACACCCGTTCGCTTGCTACAAAAGTGTCAGCCGTCATGAAACGTGTCTATTTCAAGATGACCCTCGGTCTGCTCGTATCGGCTTTCATAGCCATGTGGTGCTCCGACAGCGCGGCTTACTGGGGTTTCATGCAGACTCACAGCTGGGCTATATGGGCGCTTCTAATCGCTGAAATTGGTCTCGTCATCGCCATAACAGGTGCCATCCGCCGACTTTCATCAGCTGCCGCTACAGGGCTTTTCTATCTTTTCGCAGCCGTCAACGGTCTCGCCCTCGCGCCGATATTCATCGTCTACACAAGCCACAGCATCGCCGTCACATTCTTCGTCACCGCAGGAACATTCGCTGCCATGAGCATCTACGGATATTTCACCTCAAGCGACCTCTCGAAGATGGGCTCAATCCTCTTCATGGCTCTTATCGGTCTGATTATCGCATCCGTCGTGAACCTCTTCCTCCACAGCGATACAATGATGTGGATTATCACCTACGCCGGTGTCCTCATCTTCGTCGGCCTCACCGCCTGGGATACTCAGCAAATCAAGAACATGGCAATCCAGATGGATACGGCATCGGTCGGCAAACTCGCCACAATCGGCGCACTCACCCTCTACCTCGACTTCATCAACCTCTTCCTCTATCTGCTACGAATCTTCGGCAACCGCGACTGATAAAACCAATCACATGACGCCCGGCTGCCTCTACTCTGCCGGGCGTCTCTTGTTTTGATAATCCACAGTGTCGTTCTTCTCTCGCTACAGACGCGACTACGCCGCATTGCTGCGCCTTGGTCTGCCAATCCTTGTCGGGCAGCTCGGCATGATTGTTGTCGGTTTCGCCGATAACATAATGGTCGGTCATTACTCCACCAATGCACTCGCCTCGGCGTCGTTTGTCAACAATCTTTTCAACGTCGTCATATTCTGCTGCATCGGCTTCACTTATGGCATAACCCCGATTGTCGGTGCGCTATTCGCGCAGAAACGACATTCCGACATCGGCGCGACCGTTCGTTCAGCCCTCTTGCTTAACACAATCTTCACCCTGTTGATAATGGCTGTGATGGGCGTTGTCTACCTCAATCTCCACCGCCTTGGTCAGCCCGAAGAACTGCTCCCTCTGATACGCCCCTATTACCTGATTTATCTTGCCGGAGTCCTGCCGATATCCCTTTTCAACGTTTTCGCCCAGTGGAGCTATGGCATCAGGAACACCAGCCTCCCGATGTGGATTATCCTCGTTTCGAATGTGCTGAACATCATCGGTAACTATGTTCTGATTTTCGGTCACTTCGGCTTCCCCGAAATGGGACTTCTCGGAGCAGGAATAAGCACGCTGTTCGCGCGACTGATGTGTCCGCTTGTGATTATCGTCTGGTTTGCCTGTCGCCGCGAAAACCGACCCTATCGCGACGGCTTCGCCAAAGCCCGTGCGACATCGGCTGAAATCAGAAAGATATGGAACATCAGCATACCGATATCCATGCAGATGACCTTCGAGTCGGGTTCGTTCACCGCTGCCGCCGTGATGACAGGTTGGATAAGCGCCATCGACCTCGCGGCATTCCAGATTATAGTCATCGTCGGCACACTCGGTTTCTGCATATATTACAGCATAGGCTCAGCCGTTACTATCCTGGTCGCAAACGAAGCCGGTCGTTCTGACTGCCGCGCTATGCGGCGCGCCGCATGGGCGGGCTATCACGTGCTGCTGACCCTGATGTGCATATCTTCCGCAATCTTCATATTCTTCGGCAACCGGCTTATGGAGTGTTTCACTGACGACCCCGCAGTGCTCGCGGTAACCTCGACCCTTATTCTGCCGCTCGTCATCTATCAGGCTGGCGACGCCACGCAGATTAACTTTGCCGGAGCGCTAAGAGGCACCTCTCGCGTGATGCCCATGCTGTGGATAGCCTTTGTCAGCTACGTCGTGCTCGGCATTCCTGCGACATACGCTCTCGGCTTCACATTCGGTCTGGGAACGTTCGGCATCATCCTCAGTTTCTCCGTAAGTCTGTTTATCGCCGGAGGACTCTTCCTGTATTACTTTCTCCGTTCGACCCGAAAATGCTAAGATTATAATTATGGATAACGTTCGTTTTGGTGTAGTTGGCACAAATTTTATCACTGACTGGCTTATCGAAGGCGCTCGTCAGGACCCGCGTTTCGAACTTTCGGCTGTGTATTCCCGAACACGTGAGCGCGCCGAGGAATTTGCCTCCCGGCATGACATTCCCCATGTCTTCACCTCGTTGGAAGAGATGGCTGCCTCTGACCTCATCGATGCCGTCTACATCGCATCGCCGAATTTCATGCACGCCGCCCAGAGCCTGCTCTGCATGCGTCATGGCAAGCATGTGCTGTGTGAGAAACCGCTTGCGTCCAACGCCGTCGAAGCAAGAGCGATGATTGAGGCTTCGGAGCGTTACGACGTCACCCTCATGGAAGCGATGAAGCCGACCATGACGCCCCATTTCCTTTCGCTGAAAGATAATCTGGACCGGGTAGGCACAGTCCGCCGCTACTTCGCATCATATTGCCAGTATTCGTCGCGCTACGACCGCTTCAAGGCGGGTGAGTTCCCTAACGCCTTCAATCCCGAGCTTTCAAACGGAGCGATTATGGACATCGGCGTTTATACAGTCTATCCGATGGTCGTCCTCTTCGGACGTCCCGACAAAGTCTCCGCCTCAGGCGTACTGCTTTCCTCGGGAGTAGACGGGCAGGGCGCGGTCACATTCGACTATCCCGGCGGCATGCAGGCGACGGTGCTTTACTCTAAGATTGCCGACTCCCGTCTGCATTCTGAAATTCAAGGCGAAGCAGGGCTGATTTCACTCGACACTATCAACCGCATGGCTGACATCACCTTCACCCCTCGCGCCGCCAACCTCGGCGGCGGTAAAAGCGAAGCATCAGTGACCGAAAACATTTCAGCCACCGCCCTTAAAAACGAATACTACTATGAAGTCGCCGAATTCATATCGCTCGTACTCGACGGTCGTCGCGAGTCGGCGATTAACAGCCACGCGGCATCGCTCACCACGATGGAACTCCTCGATGAAATCCGCCGGCAGATAGGCGTCGTCTTTCCCGCTGACCTCAGCCCGAGACTTGAACTGTGATGCCCGTTTCGGCTGTGATTCGTCCGGCTATGCGGTCAAGCTCCTCGCGGCTCACGCGTTGCAGCGAGCGTTCTGGGGTAGGGCGGTCGATAGTGTAAATCATCACTTCGCGTGGTCTGATTGTGCGGTAAGCCTCTATAAGGGCATCAATTTCGCTGTCTGTCGAATTATCGACCGCGATGCCGTCATGCTCCCCGCGCGTTATCATCGTCTGCACAATCGCCTGCCCGTCGAATGCCCGCAGGCTTTCGATTACATCGGCGGTGCTGTAGCGGCTGTCGACCGGTCGGTCAAGCAGAGACGCCGTGCTGTCAAACGCGCTGTCGAGCTTCAGAATGTTGTTGTCGACCCGTTTCAGCGCCTCGACCACATCTGGTCGGTGCAGACGTGTCGAATTGCTCAGCACACTGATTTTCACCTCCGGAAAATAACGGTCGCGCAGGGCGATAGTGTCGTCGATTATCCCTCCGAAATCAGGATGCATCGTCGGCTCTCCGTTGCCCGAGAAAGTAATCACGTCGAGTGGTGTTCCGTCTGCCTTCATCGACTGCAGTTTCGCTTCAAGCAGACGTGCTACCTCTTCGCGCCGCGGCAGTCCCGTCGTTCCCGGACCCTGAGCGTTGTAACCCGCCTCGCAGTAGAGGCAGTCGAACGAACACACCTTTCCGTCCGTCGGCGAGAGGTTTACGCCGAGCGACGAACCCAATCTGCGCGAATGGATAGGCCCGAAAATAGTCTCATGGAAAAGCACCCTTTGCATTACCTTATGTTTTTGGTGAAAATTCTTGTTACCTGTGAGCACGCCGCCCCGATTACGGCTACAGCCGCCAGCACGACAAAGATGTCGCTGAACTCTACGGCGACGGGATAGACACTGATGGTCAGCGCGTCGGGGTCACCGGCTAAGCGTATGAGTCCGAAATGCTGCTGAAGCAGCGACAGACCGATGCCTACCACGATGCCCGCCGCCCCGCCGATGAGCGTTATCATGAAGCCCTGCCATGCGAAAATGCCCCGCACCGATTTGCGCGACGCTCCCATGGCGCGGATGACCGACATGTCGTGACGCTTCTCGACCACCAGCAGCGACAGCGTAGAGACGATATTGAACGATGCGATTATCAGGATGAAAACCAGCATCATGAACGTTATCCACTTCTCGACCGCTATCATCCTGAAAGCGTCAGCCTGCTGCATCCTCCGGTCGAGCACATTGTAGCCCTCGCCCAACCGCGCCTTCACCTCCTCGGCGACCTTATCTGCGTCGCCTTCCGTAGCCAGCTCGATGGAAGTCGCCTCGCTCTCATAGTCGAGCAGACGGCGGGCAGATGCAAGCGGTATGATGATGCGGTCATTGTCCACCTCGGCGCGCTCGGCTTCGACCACACCGCTGACAATCATGCTCTCGCTCCGCAACGAGCTTGCCGGATTGGCGGGATTGATGCGCCCCTTGCGGCGCGGCACATAGAGCGCAGCCGTCGAATTGACTCCAGGTCTAAGCCCCGTGCGGTTGGCGACCCCGACCGAAATCTGCATGCATGCCGTCGAGTCGAGCGAGTTGAGAAACACTCCGTCAATCATCACCTCGTCGAGATTGACGATGCCCCGGTAGTCAGCCGTCACCGCCTTGAACTCCACCGGTATCCGTGCGTGGTCGCCGACGAGCATGGCGCGCTCCTCGATTACTGCCCCCGCCGCCCTTACGCCCTCGATTTCAGCGAGCAACGCGACCAGCGAGTCAGCGTCTGCGATTGTCTTGCCCTCCGCAGCCGTGATTTTCAGGTCAGCATCCACTTTCGAAAGCTGCTCTGCCGACAGACGGCTGAAACCGTTGAACACCGACAGCACCACCACTATCGCCGTTGTTGCCACGGCGACACCCGCGATAGAAATCGCTGAAATGATGTTGACTGCCCGGTGCGACTTCTTCGAAAAAAGATAGCGCAGGGCTATTCTGAGACTTAGCAAGACGTTGTGATAAAAAATATTTCGGTTTGCGGCAGGAGAGCGTTACTTCTCCAGCAACTTGTCGATGTTGTCGATATAGTCGAGCGAGTCATCGAGATAGAACTGCAGGGCAGGGGTCTTTCTCAACTGGTAGCGCACCTTCTGGGCGAGCTCATAGCGGATGGTCTGCGCGCTCTTGTTGATGCTCTCAATCATTTCAGCACCCTTTTCCGACGGGAACACCGACAGATAGGCGCGGGCGATTGAAAGGTCGGGCGTAACCCTGACCGCGCTCACCGACACGATTACACCGTGGGTCTTAGCCGTCTGCTGACGGAAAATCTCACTTAACTCCTTTTGTATCAGACGTGCTATTTTAGCTTGACGATTTGATTCCATAATTGTGATTGTGTTTTACGTTAATGCGATGTTATTTACTTCACATATATATAACACCTATCTGAGCGCAAAGTTAGCAAAAATCATTCGCTATAGCTTAAAGCCTTGCGATAAGAGCAAAAAAAATTACTCGTCGTCACGACGAATAATCTTTTTAACCTTAAATCTAATACCATGAAAAACACGATGCAAATTTATGCATTTTATGTTTTACAACATACTTTTTCATCAAAAAAATTCCTCCCTTTAACACCATTTAACCTTTCCGCCCCCAATTTCCAATAAAATCCCTAAGAAAAAATCCTTTTTTTAATTATCCGACGCAGTCCTTATTCTACATTACAACTCATGCTTACATCTCCAATTTTAGTTCACATCGCCCGCATAGGTCTCGGAAAAATTAGATATTTTTGCCATCTATAGTAACGATAATCTGATATTTACCAAATTCCTGATAAAAAACTTGCTTGCCTAATAGATTTCACTATCCTCGCAAGCCCCATAACCGATAACTCCTAAGTAGTAGTTACAGCTAAAGATCAGCCACCAGATACTACTGGATTGTTTTTTGGGGATGGTAATAAAAGATCAAATTAGTTAAGCCAAATTTATGGATAAAGATTATGTAATACTTGATATAAAAGGAGATTATAATTTCTTATTCGATCATTACGCAATTGAAGGTCATAAATTACGAAATAATATACTTGATACATTGAGGTTTACTAATATTCGATTGAAATATCTGGATTATACTCAGTTTGCTGAATAAGTAGCGGTTGCAAAGTTTATAATAATTAATATCACAGCCATGAAGTTTGTTTTGGCAGTCTTTTCCTTTATTTTAGAAATAAAACTTGAGGTCGCTAATACCGTTATTGGTTGTGAAGATTAATCTAAACATATCAAAAACCAATATAATGGAATATATAGTGGCTGTGTGGGATGTACACAATTAGAGTTCATAATTTGATATGTAAATATTTGAAATAAATTGACTAAATTTGGCACAGATTGTCTAAAAGTATGTAAACTATATTGTTTAAAATATTAATGAGTATGAGCGGATTAAAGAAAATTTGGGTGCTTTTTATTTTTTGGATTGTTGTATCGATAAGTGCCGTATTACTGATAAATAAATATGTGGCTGACAAGAAAATAAGGTTATTAAAGGATATTCGTCACCAAGTAACAGAGATTTTTGAAGGTCAGGACGATGGAAGTACTTTCATGACATTTGACTATGGACTATTTGATTCACAAATGAATGGAGGTGTCGTAAAAAACTATACAAAAACAAGTATTCCATCAAAACCACAGAAAAAAGATATAAACTCAAGATTTGACTCGCTATATCAATGGCATACATATGATAATGAGTTGCAAAGCTGGAACGATAGTTATGGAGACGTAGCATCTTTATGGAATCTAAACTGGGGGTCTGACCAGTTTAATGAAATTGAAGACCTTGGTTGGGAGATTGTGGGAATGCGCTACCATGGCGTTGATGATTCTTCTTGTATTCATACGTTCACGCTGTTTCCTTATCAAGTAGCTCTAAAAAAGACTAAATGGGAAAATTACTTCACTGTGCCTCAAGCGGTGCAATCCGCATTTGAATTTTATACATCCGGTAAAAACTCTCCTATCTGTGATCGCTATGAGTCCGGCTCTTATAAAAGAATATGGAATAAATTATTTAATAGTGAAAACGATTATTATGGCATTTATAAAAATGAGAATCATAATGGCTGGTACGTAGGTAAACCAATTCCTGGCAGTGCAAGCCCAGAACAAGGAGGACCAATACAAAACGGTTGGATGCACAATGATTACTATAGAGTGTACGTAGCAGTAACCCAAGGAGAATATCATGGTATAATGCTGCATCCATGGGCTCCAGCTATCAAAGAGCAGAATAAACTTATTATAGTATGGCAATCTATTATATTTATTATATTTGGTTCTCTGATAACTCTGATGTTGGTTCGAAACCTTAAGGAGGCTAGGAAAAATGAAGAGAGTCTCAAGCAGCGTCTATTGAGAGTTTGTTCACCGAGTAATTATATGTCTAATTATAATAAAGAGAAAGTTTCTTTAGCAAATTCCTTATATCAGGAAATATTATATTCTGAAGATGAATTTCAGTTATTAGAGATCGCAAATAAGGTCGAGAAGCAACTATCAATATCAATAATTGAGGAATCTGAGGTGGAAAAACTTAAACAGAAAGTCAATCCAACGCTCTATATGAAGCCTTATAATGCTCAAAAGGTGGCTATGGCAAATGAGCTATTCTCAATTATTAGTAATACTGATTTAACCTACTCGGATTTTATTAAAGTTAAGGAAAAATCTAAATTACTGTAGCTTATTTTGGATTTACTCTATAAATCATATTAATGTTAGATGTCTATGCTATACTAATTCATCATACGATTTCAACAAAAATTGCAGAAAGTCTGCTGGGGTTTTCGATAAAAGACTCAGAATAGAGACGCTTTCGATAGTCGATATTCCCCAAAGTAAAGATAAAAGTTGATCCACCACCTCAATCCTATATTATTTGGCGTAGTTCGAAGCTGAAGAACCATCTCATCAAGCACTTTTCATAGTATGCTAATTTTAAAAGTCTTGTAAATGAGAATATACTGATGTTTACATACTCTCAATGGGGCCTAATTTTCATAGACGAGATTGGTAGATGTCATGATGGAGATAGTAAGTCTTAGAAAGATTTTCATGTATAGTTCTACAAATATATTGTAATTTGGAATATAAAGGACTCAATAGCGTTAATCATCTCTAAGTATGAAATACCTCCCGTTTTATTTGGGAGTGCTTGATCGCCCTTAGTCTGATGATATTAAGTCCCGTTGAAAAATACATGCAAAAATCATCAACAAGACAAAATAATCTCTGTATTTTTGACCTCGGTAATAATAGTGGTAATTTGTTGTAGATTCTGTGATTAGTCTTTATGAATTTACAGTTTCTTCGTGGAATATCCAAGAAAATCAGCAGCTTGGTTTATTCTAAATGGTCGATTTCTTATTGGCGTGGAATTCCTTATGTAGACCACGCGTTAAATTTATATGAGAAAATAATAAAATATATGATACCCGTTTTAGATAATTAGTCTATGTCGGACATGAATTTAAAGAATAGTCGTTTATAAAATTTTATGCGCCATCCCCATGCAAAAATGATAAATAATACCAAGAAACACCAAAGAGTCGGTACTGCTATTTTATAATAAGATTCCATTATTGGTGAACATGAGAGTACATTACACCACATACAAGCGTAGTAAATCAAAAGATTAATTGCCATTCCGCCAACAAGATTACGAAAAAAACCATATATACAATTATATTCAAATACAATATTGTCCTTACTTATATTTTGTATTTCTCGTATATGGATAATTGCTTCTTTAATCCCGGTCTTAAAAAACTCATTTTTTCTTTTCCTATTTGCCGATTCTAAAAAATGTTGTATATCAATTTTCAATTTTTCCTTCAATAGTTGACCTAGTTTACGTTTGCTGTTTTTAGATATTGAAAGGCAATTATTCCTGAATGGGACATACTTGGGATTGGCTAAACGGAATAAAAATTCCTCTGTTATTATCTCAGAAACACCACGGATGATTTGTTTATATAAAAAGAAAAGTGCGGGTAAGAAAAGTACTAATGATACAAGACTATTAAATATATATATAATCACGTGATCATACGTTCCAAGTGAATTGGTGTCATTTAGATATATAATTGCATAGATGAGGGGAAACAACAATGAAATATATGCTGATTGGTCGCGCGCGATGCGATTATAGAGTCGATCATACTCATTCGAGTATTTAATATTATCTTTAAGTACATCCATGTTTGTATCAAATATTATCTGAGTTATCGGTTTTAGCGGTTTCACATTTATCGGATAAAATAAGCTTTAAAAATGTATCTATTTGAACATTTATCCATTTTTCATTGTGTAATCTTAGAGTTGAAATTTTATTAATTGCATCGTTTTTAGTAATCAGTCCTGCCTTATATTGCTCATAACTCAGATTAAGTAATGCTAAATTCTCATGTCGATAATCTTTATTTTTCTTTGCTATTTCAATTGCTTCCATATAAAGAATAGTACCTTTGTCATATTGTTTTTTTCGAAAATTTAGCAATCCGGTTGTAGCTTTAAGGCATATCAAAGTTTCATTTGGAATGATTTTCCGATAGTCTACTCGCTTAAGTTCTTTTTCAGCTAAACTAACTTGATTATCCTTTAATAATTGATACGCTAGATTATTAAGCAAAATAGGTGCCCCTGGGTTAGCTCTTAATCCAAATTTAAGAATCTCAATACTTGCCTTAACATTGTTAAGATACGTTGCAGCAATATTAGAAGTTGTTATAGCTGCTCGATGAGAAAAACCAGAATCTTTTAACCATTGAATAGAATTCTTATAAGCAACCTCAAAATTATCCAGATTCAATTCTCGGTATGTCTCAACCTCATAATTAAACTTTAAATCTGAAAAATCTCTAAAATCTAATCTTAATGCTGGATTTAAATGATTCAACCATTGTGCTTGAGCAACTGAATTATCAATGGGATCGTATAAAGCCATTTCAATTAAATGTCTTATTTTTTTATTTTTAGCACCATTTTTATTTTCCAACACGGCCAAAGCAATTGCCATTTCGGTAAAGGAGCGTGGAGAGAATATTCTCCTATCCAAGTAATCTTTCGCAAGTTTCGCATTCTTTGGAGTTTTGTCCCTTATTAGCTCAACACTAATATCTGTTGCCAACAACCAGGGATCTGTCTTTAGTCGTTTATTTTGTGATAATACATATTTGGCTTGGTCATAATCCCCATTATGAAGGAAACAACGTACAGCCGATCTTGTGACATATCTGTCATTGGGAGCAATCTGAGTGGCAATGGTGGTATGGAGTTTTGCCTTATCTCGTTCCCCGACTAAGAGGAATGTTCTTGCGAGTTCGATGTGTCTATAAGCATTACGTGGAGCATTATTGACACCCAAACGAAGACTATGAATTTTCCGTCTAATATCTTCATCGTATTTCTGAGTTAAAGAACTTAGAACCGATTGATTTCCGCAAGCGTTACATGGGGAATCAATTACAATCTCTTTTGCCAATTCAAATAGAGGATGATTATCCTGTAATCCTGAGTGCGAAATAATCCATTCTGCTGCTTCTAGCACATCTTTATCATTTACATTGTTATTTGTTATTGCAGCGCCAATTAATTCACCTGCATAAGGAATAGATTTGTTATATTTCCAATCAATAATATAACTTTTAATAGATGCTGGTGGTGCAACGATTGGATTTACAATTGTACTGTCAAGTTCTCCATTCAAGAATGTATCATAAGGAGATCTCCAATTCGGTTTTAAAGTTCTATTTATTATGTATGATAATGCCATTTTTGAAAACTATCAATAAAACTATTTTTTTAGATTATATAAAAATCTTTTATGAAACCAGTCAAATGAAGATATAACTTTCTCAAGTCCATATCTAACGCCTATTGATATGTTGCTTTCCCCATTTATCGTACTCGCCAACAATATGGAGGGGTGATGACGATGGTTAAAGTCCGGATTACATAATGCATCAATTAATTGAATCAATTTTTCTTCTGCGTACTTGTCATGTAGATTAATGGTTCTCTGAAATTGCTCAATCACAGAAGAGTGCGCTTCTTTAAGCTCTTCTAAAATTTCTGAATAAGTTAGTGCCGTTTTTAAATAATGATGATTGGCGGGGATTTTTTTGTAAATAAAGCCATTATAAGGTAAATAAAAAAAATAATAAGTTATTAAACTACCTAGTAAATATAGATCTGTCAACAACATTCTTCTCTCATCCTTCCCAATTTCACTAGAATAGGCTACTTCAGGCGCGAGATAAGTTTTATCGCCCCAATATACATCATCAAAAAAAGGACACAAAGAAAGATCCTTAACAGCTCTCCCCAGATCGCCCAATTTTGAATCTCCATTAAAAGTAAGTATATTAGAAGGTTTAATATCCTGATGATATACCTTTAACATATGGAGCTGTTGAAGACCTACTGCTACTTCATGTAATGATTTAAACTTCCATACGGTATCAACATTCTCTGATGTCTCAAGAAATTTCCGTACATCACCATCCGCTCTTTCAAAAATAAGATATGGAATTGGAGTTCTATCCTCATCTGATTCCGTAACATTTGCCTCTATTATGCAGGCTACATTAGAAGCTCCCCTTTCTCTACAAAATTGAGATATGTTTTTTTCATGATCATATTGATTTAACATACGGGTCATTTCCTTTACGCGACGTTCAGGTGCTTCGTCTCCTTTCAGATATGCATTTAGGTCATAAACTTTTAAAAAATAGCTCTTACCGTCCTTTTCAGCATAATAGCAAATAGAATAGGCAGAACCCGTTTGAGAAGAATCTTTCTTAATTCGGTCTTTTACGATCCAACCGTTTGGCAGTGATTGGTTTGTCATTCTAGCCGCAGGGCTATTTTCTTGGTCATATACTTTCATATCCGTTTGTTAGGAGAATAAAATAATTAATTTAATAAATTTATACACTTACGTGCTTTATCATAATTAATATAGTCAATGTAAAAGAATAGCGATGAATGCTATTAATTATTATTTAATTAATATTATAGCAAATTTCGATAGAATTCTTTTTATATGCAAATGATATTGGGAGATAATACCTGAGATTCTAAATTGGATACCATTAAGTTTATGAACATTAGATTATGTATATTATAGCGTTTCATTTTGGCTGTTAAAACTAAATGAATGCAAAAGCTTCCATAGTAAATTTGAATTTTACTGTAATTTACTCGGGGAATGTAAGAAGCTGAGTTCGTTTGATGGTTTTCGCCGTTTAATGCGTGGGTCGGACAGAAGATGACGCCGTTGAGAGGGATGTGGGCGCCGAGGACGGTCAGGGAGCGGAAAGGTGCCTTCCTGCGTAGTGCCGCCCTGCCGCGCGAAAACACTGCCGGCGAGGTTGGTTTGCAGGTTTATCTGAGCCATACAGAACAGAGAATTCGCTGCCAGGGCAGCAATGACTAAAAATGCCTTCATAATATTCTTACACGGAGCCGATTTTCTGCCGACCTCCTGATGCAAAGTTACAACTTTTCCCCGTGACCCGTCCTAAAATTTGTTTACAGGATTTTGGATAAAGTTGCACACAAAATC
>CAMWNF010000055.1 GCA_947175535.1 uncultured Bacteroidales bacterium | reverse complement strand
AAGAGGTTATGCGTCTTAGCCGCTGGTCTTGTCGCACTTCGTTTTTTAATTTTCCAGTTAAAGCGAATTAAAATAAATTAGGGCATGCTAATCGCATACCCTAACTTTTCAATTTGTTTATTTTACCTCACTCCATGTCAAGGTATATTCCTGCACATCGTCTTCATCATCGATTATGCGTATCAAAGTAGGATATCCGTTAGAATTGAACTGATATTCATATCTGCGATCAAAATATTTTTTACCATCCTCGTGATAGTATTGAGTTTCCAATAGGTTCTTAGGCATTTTCCCAAAATACCCTGATAAAGCTAACATTGGGTCTACCTCTATATAACATGTAGAAAAGAATAAGTTATAAATGTTTGCAATCGAACTTATTTTATTGGAATACTCATACGTAAAGCTATCTATACCATATATTTGAGTAAGATTGCCATCCGCCCAAATCAATCTATCCGATGTTGAACCGGAGGATATCTTTTCTATGTAGCCATTAGAATCATATGAATAACGGTAATCGCCATCGCTAACGACTCGACCATTAACGACTTCATATTCCTGATTGTAACCGTCTTCTGTCATAACTATTTTATCAGTATTATAGCTAATTGTTTTCAATACCCCATCATCTTGATATGATATGACTCTACCGTCATTATCATACTTGATATTATCAATACTAAAAACAAGGTCGCTGCCCCAGCTAATGTTGATATACCCTCCGGTCAACGAGGTCAATCGCATTTTTACTGACGGTTCAAGGCTGTCATCGTCATCGTTGCTACATGCACCAAACAGAAAAGTCGAGATGCAAACAGTTAAACACACAAAAATTTTAGTTTTCATAAAATTAAAAATGCATCGGGACTCCCTGCCTCTGCAGTAAGAATTAAACAAAAAACGTGGGAGTCTGAACCTGTAGCTTGCTCCCATGTATAGAGGCCTTCGCATTGCCTTTCAAAGTAGGAACAAGCAACGCAGAAGCCCACGTATATATGAATATGTCATATTGCGCCGATTAAAAATCGACACAATAGATTGATTCATATCTACGGCATCTACTGTTGCTCTAATCTTGACTTTGAAAAAGAAAGTTGCGAAGTTTCTATACAACAAGATTTAGCGTAACAAGTACACGCTTTTATTATATGTCTGCCACCGATATGGTGACAACTTCCCTCCACACATTCCCATTTCTGGCTTCTGCGGGTAGGTTAGCAATGGCAAATTTAATGATTTTTTCTAATATCAAAAAATAGAGAATGATTCGACGCAAATAAATTCGCTTTTCTCTATTAGTCGCTTAACGCGTCCTTAACTATTTGAGCTTTAGAGGGTCCGATGAGGGCGGCGATGTCTTCGAGGGAGGCTTCGCGGATGCGTTTCACGCTTTTGAAATGCTTCAACAGCACTTCAGCTGTCTTCGGCCCTATGCCCTTTATATCGTCCAATTCGCTTACAATCTGCGATTTACTTCGACGATTGCGGTGATGCGTGATGCCGAAACGGTGCGCTTCGTCGCGCATATGCTGGACAACCCGCAGCGACTCCGAATTTTTGTCAATATATAACGGCACACTGTCACCGGGAAAATAGATTTCTTCGAGACGCTTGGCGATGCCAACAACTGCAATCGTTCCGCGTAAACCGATTGACTCGAGAGTTTCAACCGCCGCACTGAGCTGTCCCTTGCCGCCATCGACCACGATAAGCTGCGGTAGCCCCTGCCCTTCTTCCATCAGACGTGTATAGCGACGCGTCAGCACCTCGCGCATCGATGCGAAATCGTCAGGACCGACAACGGTCTTGATGTTGAAATGGCGGTAATCACGTTTCGCCGGCTTACCGTTGCGGAACACGACGCACGACGCAACCGGGTCAGAACCCTGGATGTTGGAGTTGTCGAAACATTCGATATGCCGTGGCAATTCGCTGAGACGGAAATCAGCCTTCATGCGCTCCATCAGACGGTCGACGCGAAGGTCGGGGTCATTCTTCTCCATATGCTTCAACACATCGATTTTATTCTGACGTGCGTTTCTCTGCGACACCTCTAGAAGCTTTGCCTTATCGCCGCGTTGAGGTATCGTGAAGCTGACGCCCGGCATCTCTACTTCGGGAACGAACGGCACTATCACCTCGTCGTATTCCACTCCGAGAGTCTGCCTGATTTCCTCCATCGCATAGGCGAGCAACTGCGCCTGCGACTCGTCGAGACTGCGGCGATAGCGCAGCGTGACGCTGCGGACGACCGCACCGCGGCGCACGTGCATATAATTTATATAGACGTCCTTTTCGTCGTCATCCATAGCGAAGACGTCGACATCATTGATGGTCTGGCTTACAATAACACTTTTCGCCTGATAATGCTCGAGCAATGTGTATTTTTCCTTGAGTTCCTGAGCCTCTTCGAAACGCATTTCCATCGCCAGACGACCCATCTCCTCCATAAGATAGTTGAGCAACTCCTGGGTGTCGCCCCGCAATATCTGTTTTATCTTATCGATATACCCGGCATACTCTTCGGGTGAAATCGCGCCCGTACAACAACCTTTGCATTTCTTTATATGATACTGCAGGCAAAGCCTGCCCTTCCCTGCCGAAATATAATCCTTGGTTATCGGCAGACGGCACGTGCGTATCGGATACAACTGACGGATTAAGTCTATGACGGTACGGGCAATCTGCGTATTTGTGTACGGGCCGTAATATTTAGAGCCGTCTTTGATATACTGGCGCGTCATGAACACGCGCGGATAAAGCTCATTTGTCACGACAATCCAGGGATAGGACTTGTCGTCTTTCAGCAGCACGTTATAACGCGGCTGAAATTCTTTAATCATCGAGTTCTCGAGATTGAGCGCATCCTGCTCCGTCGGAACAACGATATATGACATATCGGCAATCGCACGAACGAGCAGATTGGTGCGGAGGCAGTCGTGCGTGCGGTTGAAATACGACGACACACGGCGTTTCAGGTTCTTCGCTTTTCCCACATAAATCACCTTACCCTCGCTGTCGTAATACGTGTAGACTCCGGGGGTATCGGGCAGGAAAGATATCTTCTCTTTTAATTCAGGCGATTTTTCGTGCTTTGCCATAGATGCTGTTCAATAAAAATCGGGAACGTTTATTCAGTTAACGTTCCCGACCTCGATATGTTGTGCAGTAATCAATACTTTATCAGCGATGTCACCTCGACATCTTCGGGAAGTGCGTTGCGACCGTTGAGCGCCGAAAGTTCGATGATGAAATTAATATAGATTTTTTTCGGGTTAAGACTTTTGACAAGCTTATATGCCGCAGCCATTGTGCCGCCGGTCGCCAATACATCGTCATGAAGGACAACCACGTCATCCGGACCGATTGCGTCTCGATGGATTTCGATGACGTCGGTTCCGTATTCCTTGGCATATTCCATCTTAATAGTGTCAGCGGGAAGCTTCCCGGGCTTACGCGCAGGAACAAAACCGGCACCCAATTCGAAGGCAAGAATTGAGCCTCCGATAAAACCACGGGATTCGATACCGACAACTTTGGTTACACCCTTGTCGCGATAAATCTGCGAGAGGTCCCATCCTATCACATGGAGCGCACGGGGGTCCTTAAACGCAGTCGTGAGATCCTTGAACAATATTCCCTTGGAGGGGAAGTCCTGAACGTCGCGAATTTTTGATTTTACGTATTCCATTTTTGAAAATATAATTAATTGATTTTTCGTTTCTTGCAGTTAAATTGTTCCACGTGGAACAGACTTATCGGTTCATCATCAACAAAAGGATATTGACATCGCTCGGAGAAATACCTGGGATGCGCGACGCCTCACCGATGGTCTCAGGTCGCTGCTTGGTGAGTTTTTGTCGGGCTTCTGTCGACAATGATTTAATCTCAGAGTAATCAAATGCAACAGGTATCTTGACCGAGTCGAGTCGCCTGAGTTTGTCTGCTATTTGTCTCTCTCGCGAAATGTATCCTTCATATTTCAGAAGAATTTCCGCTGCTTCCACGGTCTCGTCTCTAATCTCTTCAGGGATTGAATCAATCAAATCCGAGAGAGCGGAGATTATAGGTTTCAGGGTCTCGAAACCGAGCTGAGGACGAAGCAACAGGTCTTTCAGCTTCAGTCCTTGCTTGAGCGGCGCGAGCCCTAATTCTTCTAATGAAGGATTAATGATTGCTGCCTTAACGGAAAATTCCTCGCAGAATTCTATCAAACGATTTCGCCATTCCAGCTTCGTCTGTAAAACTTCATATCGTCGTAAATTCACTAATCCTATCTGATATCCTTTCGGAGTAAGTCGCACGTCTGCATCATCCTGACGCAACAAGATTCGATATTCCGCGCGTGATGTAAACATGCGATAAGGCTCGTCGACACCCTTAGTAACGAGGTCATCTATGAGCACACCGATATAGGCTTCATCTCTGTTCAGGGTGAAGGGTTCGCGACCGAGTGCAGCCAAGGCAGCATTCGCACCTGCCACCAGGCCTTGCCCTGCCGCTTCCTCATATCCGGTCGTTCCATTAATCTGACCTGCGAAATAAAGATTAGAGATTAATTTTGTCTCAAGCGTATACTTCAGTTGCGTCGGGTCGAAGAAATCATATTCGATTGCATAACCGGGGCGATATATCTGAACATTCTCCAATGCCGGAATGGTCTCCAACGCTTCTATTTGAATATTCATCGGCAATGACGATGAAAAACCGTTCAGATAAAATTCTGTTGTGGTCTCGCCTTCCGGCTCAAGGAACAACTGGTGTTCAGTTTTATCTGCGAAAGTAACTATCTTGGTTTCTATCGAGGGACAATATCTGGGTCCAATACTCTTAATCTGCCCGTTATACAGAGGTGAGTCCGGCAAACCGCGTCTCAGTACATCATGAGTCTTCTCACTTGTGTAAACGATGTAACAGTCTCTCTGGAAAAGCTCCCTCTCAACATCGGGCATATAGGAGAATTTGTGAAAGTCGTTTTCCCCCGCCTGAGGTACTGTCTTATCCCATTTAACGGAACGTCCGTCAATGCGCACAGGCGTTCCGGTTTTCATTCGGTCAGCTGAAAAACCGATACTTTTCAGTTGCTCGGTCAAGCCGTATGATGCCGGCTCGGAAATTCGTCCGCCTTCAAGTTTGACTCTGCCGATATGCATTAATCCGTTAAGGAAAGTTCCGTTTGTAAGGACTACAGATTTAGCTGTGAAGACCGCACCATCGGTCGTCTTTACACCCTTGACCGCTCCGTCATCAATGATAAGTTCATACACCGAGCCTTGCCACATGCTCAAATTGTCGGTATGCTCGAGGACGTGACGCCACATAGCAGAAAATTTATTGCGGTCACATTGCGCTCTCGGACTCCACATAGCGGGTCCTTTCGAACGGTTGAGCATTCTGAATTGTATGGAAGTTCGGTCGGTTATTATCCCCATCATTCCGCCCAACGCGTCTATTTCCCTGACTATCTGACCCTTGGCGATTCCGCCGACAGCAGGATTGCAGCTCATCTGAGCTATTTTATTCATGTCCATGGTGATGAGCAATGTAGACGCACCCAAACGTGCCGCCGCACTTGCAGCCTCACATCCGGCATGACCGGCTCCTACCACTATGACATCAAAATCAAACTTCATTTTTCGTCAACTACGCTTTATCAAATTAATAATCAAGCATTTTCAACGCAAGATTCTCTTCTGCTTCCATTATTTCCCTCTCTCCTGGACCTTTATCATTAATGCCGCATAAATGCAAGACTCCGTGGATAATCACCCTGCGAAGCTCAACATCATATGGTTGCCCGACAAGTTCGGAATTACTCCTCACTGTGTCAAGCGAAATGAACATGTCTCCTGAAATCAGTTTCCCGCGAGAATAATCGAAGGTAATGATATCTGTAAAATAATCGTGATTTAGGAACTTTCGGTTGACCTCTAAAATTTTTTCATCGTCACAGAAGATATAGGTCAACGGACCGAGGATGCGCTCATGTTTATGCGCCACCCGATCAATCCATTTTTCGATTTCCTGTAAATTCAGCTCCGGCATATCGACGCCGTCGCAAATCCACTGAAAGATGTCTTTCATCCGTTCATTTATTAGAATACAAATATAGTAATTTTTTCTAAATTGATTTTTAGAACTTTTTCTAAGCATGAAAACCGACAGTAATTTTTCACACTTTATCATTTGACCATCAGCGTTTTCAATCACAATTAGCATCGCTGAGAATCAAATATTCTCGACTTCATGATAATCTGTAGGGATTTATTCTAATCAAATTGGCTAAATTTGCCACAAAAAATAAGACTATGCTTGATAATTGGAAAAGACAACTCAACGAAAGAGCCAAACCCGAAAAAATCTCTGACCTGATGAGATTTTTCAAATGCGGACCCGGCGAATATGCCGAAGGCGACATTTTTATAGGATTGACCGTTCCCGACAACCGAGCCGTCAGCCGCACCTTTTTCGATGCACCGATTGAAATCATCGACAGCATGATTGACGACCCGGTTCACGAATATCGTCTCGCAGGTCTCCTTGCCCTTGTCGAACGTTACCGCAAGACCAAAGACCCAGTCGGCAGAAATGAAATCGCACGCCACTACATCGAAATATGCCATAAAGCCAACAACTGGGACCTCGTCGATTTGTCGACTGAGTATATACTCGGACATGAAATTGTCGCGGGTCGTTGTCTCGACGATATCGAACGCCTTAGCAACTCCGACAATCTGTGGGAACAAAGGGTCGCCATAATTGCAACTCTTACACCTATACGACAAGGAGAACTCGACCTCGCTTTCGAACTCTGTCACCGCTACATCTCCCGTCCCCACCCTCTTCTGCGTAAAGCCGTGGGCTGGATACTTCGTGAATGCGGAAAGAAAGACCGGGGACGTCTTGAAGAATTTCTCGCCGAACATATTTCGGAAATCTCAGCCACCTCACTAAGCTACGCAACAGAACATTTCACACCCGAAGCCCGGTTAAAGTGGCGCACGCTGCGGAAAAATCATTAACTTTGCAACCGCTTATATCAAAAACCAGATAATAAAAATTGCGTTGTCATGGCAAATTATGACATTAAAAAACTTCACGAACGGATACTCAACATTCTGCTCGAGTTTGATAAAGTTTGCAAAGAACACAATCTTCGCTACTGCATTTGCGGAGGCACTATGATTGGAGCCGTCCGTCATGGTGGCTTCATTCCATGGGACGATGATTTGGATGTCTCGATGCCGCGCGACAGTTATGAAAAGCTCATAAAGCACTCAAAAGAATGGTTGCCTGAATATCTTGAGTTTGTCTGCGCAGAAAATGACCCCAAATATCCCCTGCCCTTCGGCAAGATTCAGGATGCACGAACCACACTTATCGAACGCAGCCATCTATACTATCTCGGAGGATGCTACATTGACATATTCCCCTTCGACGCATATCCCGAAAGTAAAATAAAACGCCACTGGCAGTGCATAAAATATCATTACCTCAAGCAGTGCCTTTATCTCGTTCACCGTGACCCCTATAAACACGGCAAAGGCGTGAGCAGCTGGCTGCCGAGAATTGTGCGCAAGCTCTATACTATGGAAGGACTCCAACGCCGCATCCGTAAAGTGCTGACTGCTTACGACTATGCAACCGCTCCTTTCGCAGCAAGCTATACCGACGGCTACAAAAAGATTTTACCGAAATACATTATCGACGAATACACCACATATAACTTCGAGGGACATGAAGTGCAAGGCATAAAGCACTATGACCCATACTTAAAATGTATGTACGGAGACTATATGACTATACCGCCGGTTGAAGATCGCTGGCAACATAATTTCCACTACCTCGACCTCGAGCATCCTTATCGCGATTACAAGGAAACGGAAAATCACTGATATTTATCTCCGAAGTTCAATTTCGCATCGTTAACCATCTGTTTGATACGCTGCTCTTCAGCCTTCGGACAGACAAGAAGGACATCTCCCGCATCGGCAATGATATAATCCTTCAGACCGTCGACCACGATGAGCTTATCTCCTCGCACGGCAAATATGTTACCGCTCGAATTGTATGCAAGCACACTGCAATTTTGAGTAACATTACCGTCACGGTTCTTCGGCGACTGGTCGTAAAGCGCACTCCATGTGCCCAGGTCATTCCAACCGAAACGCACAGTCTCAACATACACGTTATGCGCCTTTTCCATTACGGCGAAGTCAATTGATATACTCATGCAAGCCGGGAAATGCTCTCCGATAAATTCATTTTCCTTCTCTGTTCCAAACACTTCGACTCCTTCGTCGAATTTTGCCACAATCTCGGGAGCATAGTCATGAAACGCCTTGCGTATAGCGTCGGCACTCCAAAGGAAAATACCTGAATTCCAGAAAAATTCTCCCGAGGCGAGAAAAACTTTTGCAAGTTCCTTGTCAGGCTTTTCGGTGAAGGTCTTGACCTTGTTGATATCATGTTCGACCTCTTCACCGACCTGAATATAACCGTAACCTGTCTCGGGACGGGTCGGTGTGATACCTAAGGTCAGGAGAGCGTCATGACTCTCAACAAACTCGAACCCTTTCTCGATACTTGCCAGAAACTCATGTTCGCGCGTGATAAGGTGGTCACTCGGTGTCACAATCATCGAAGCATGCTCATCACGTGCTGCAATATGGTATGCCGCCCAAGCAATACAAGGAGCGGTATTCCTGCGCGCCGGCTCAAGCAGAATATTTTCTGGCAAGATTTCCGGCAACTGCTGACGGACAAGCGGCGCATACGCCTCATTCGTTACGATTATGATGTTTTCTTTCGGCACAATCGGCAGGATACGGTCGAAACTCATCTGAAGCAGAGAGCGCCCTGTGCCGAGAAAATCGATGAACTGTTTCGGTAGATTTGTGCGGCTGTAGGGCCAAAAACGGCTGCCTATGCCACCGCACATAATAACACAATATCTATGTTTGTTTTCCATCTTAATATTACAAATTAGAAATTATGCGCTAAGATAGCACATTTTAAGATAACTTCCAATAAATCAAAATTAAGTAACGGTAAAATCTCTTTTCTTCGGCGTGGAGCCAATTTGATTAATTCGCCGCGATTGTGTATTTTTGTCACATAATAATCTAATTACCGTCCAAATGAATAAGATATCGAGACTGCTTTTCACCTTAACCGCAATTGTTTCCTTCCTGAACCTCCATGCCGAAGGCTGGAAATGGTATAACCCTATGGACGCCGGCTTCCCGGTTGTTCAGAACCAGGGCTGGACATCTGAAATCGGCAATACCTACTACCGTCTACCGGATCGTGCGATGGGAAAAGTGAGAGGACCGGTGTGGAATCTCTCCCGCCACTCCTCAGGTCTCGCAATCCACTTTTACTCAAATGCGCCCCAGATTAAAGTAAGATATATTGTTGACGGAGAACTGTATATGCGACACATGCCTCCTACCGGCGTTTCCGGTCTCGACCTCTACGGCACAGACCAGGATGGTAAATCACGCCGCTTCTTCGGTTTCTTCAACAACAAAGGTGACACTATCTTCACCCGTTTTGTCAATGACCGGATGAAGCAGTTCCACGACAAAGGCTATGAATTCCAGATGTATCTACCGCTGTATAACTCTGTGAGAAATCTTGAAATCGGCATTCCGGACTCATGCTCGTTAAACTTCATTCCGGTGTCGGATGAGCGCCCGATAGTGCTCTACGGAACATCAATCGAGCATGGTGCCGTTGCGTCCCGACCCGGCATGGCGTGGGCGACGCAAGTGCAGCGCGCACTCGGCTATCCGCTTATCAATCTCGGCTTCTCTGGCAACGGACGGCTTGAGCAGGAAATGCTTGATTTCATGGCTGAAATAGATGCGCGTCTCTATATACTCGGCTGTCTCGCAAATCTGACCAAAAGTTCGCCTGCCGAACTTGACTCCTTGATAACAAATGCCGTAACAACCCTGCGGAAAGCTAATGACGCACCGATAATAATATTCGAACATCCCGGGTTCAGCGACGCACCTGTCAACAGCTCACAGCAGGAAATCATCGACCGTCTGAATTCCTCTGCAAAAAAGACTTTCGCAAAACTGCAGGCTGAAGGAGTCGAAAACATCTATTATATAACGCGCGAAGAACTCGGTATCCCTGAAGAAGGATGGGTAGATGACGTCCATCCGTCAGACCTGGGTATGACTGCAATGGCAAAAGCCGTTGAAAAGGTCGCCCGGGAGGCTCTCAAAATACCCGTCGGAACAATACCTACGGCTATACCCGTCACCCAGCGTCGTGAAGCCGCCGGTTACGAATGGAAAGAACGTCATAACGCAATCCTCGAGCGCAACCGTGTCAATCCGCCCAAAGCTGTCATTATCGGAAATTCAATCACCCACTTCTGGGGTGGTGAACCGACCGGACACGTAATAAACGGAAAGAAAATATGGGATAAAAAACTCGCTCCCGCAGGTTTCGGAAACCTCGGCTTCGGCTGGGACAGAATCGAAAACGCTCTGTGGCGCGTGTATCACGGCGAACTTGACGGCTACGATGCCGAAGAGGTAGTCATAATGTTAGGAACCAACAACTTGGGATATAACTCTACCGACGAAATCTCTGAAGGTCTGCGGTTTCTTATCCGGGCAATACGTGAGCGCCAGCCCAACGCAAAAATAAAGATGGTAGGTATCCTGCCGCGCTATAACGACCATGCACTTGTCAACGAGGTTAACTCTAAGATAGAAAAAATGGCGGGTGAAGAGGGTTGTATTTATCTCAATCCCGGGGTTAAACTCCTCAACGAGGATGGTTCGCTCAATGAAACTCTGTTCACCGACCGACTTCATCCCAACGAGAAAGGCTATGCCCGCATCGTCGACGATATTCTAAAATAAAAATCAGTATTCGCTGAAGAATCTGGGCTTGATTACAATTCCGACCCTTATCTGGTTGTGGAACTTGTTGTATTCGAGCAAGCCTTCGCCGTAACCGTTATAATACTGCAGGAAAAGATATTGGTTGTCGCGTTTGAAAATACGATAAGACAACTCTATGACAGTATTATAGTTCAGGAACTTACCTAATCGCTTGGTCAGCATTACCGAGCCTGAAAAGCGCTGATTGGGTGAATATATCTGCACTCCTGCCTGATAGATGCCGCAGTAGTGAAGAATATCCTTGTTGTTCATACCGTCGACAATCGGCAGCCATATCTTGCCGTGAACCATAAGACACTTGTCAATCATCACATTGGCGGCGAGAGACACTTTATTCCACGAACGCGACTGAATGCTGTCGCGACCATTTGATTCATGTTCAAGCATGAGAGTGGCTTTGCCTATGTAGCGGCTTTTGACATAGAGGGGCTTTGTCAGACCGACACCGGGATTGAAATTAAGGTCGGTCATCGGCATTGAGTTCTCAAGCACATTCCAGAAACATTTCTGCGAATAGAACAGATAAAGATATGTGCCCCACGGCAATACCGATTTGGTGAGACGCTGGGCGATTGAAATCTGAAACTTGATGTTGGTATTCGTCTTATTCGGATGATTGAGCGAAGGTCCGAAAATAAAATAATTGTCTTTATAAAGACCGAAATAAGGTTGGTTGTCAAAATCTTTTTTCACGCTGTCGATGTCGAGAGGCTTACCTTCGAGATTCAAAATCTGAGCGTTGCCGGTCGCAGCCCCGATGACCATAATCGCTAACAATGTGATGAAAAAACGAATACGCATAATTAGTCAGATTAAATTTTGAGTCCACAAAAATAATAATTTTAAGCCATAACTTCGCAAAATTATGCTTTTTGACCACTTTATGAATGTTTCAGACGGTTTTTCAGTCTGTCGTTTAGCAGCATTCGAAAACTATCGCTAACTTTGTCATTAAACAATGCAGCCTGAAATTTATGACAAGACTATCACATAAATTATTCCGTTATTTCTCCGCCTTAATCATTCCATTACTGCTATGGGGTTGCGGCGACAGTGAATCATTTACAATCGAAGGAACTGTCGACGGAAACGCCACAATCAACCTGCGGTTCATCTATTATACAAACAACACGCTCGTCAGAGGTCTGACTGCCGCACGCGAAGGTAAATTCGAATACAAAGGCGTAGCCCCTACCCCCACCATCGTCGAGATACTTGACAACGATTATCGTCTGCTCGGAAGGCTGTTTGTTGTGAACGGCGACCGCATCGAGTGTACACTGACGCGCAACGCTCCCAATGCAATCAAGGTTTCAGGCAGCGAAATAAGCGAACGGTGGGCAGATTTTCTGAATGAGAACTCCGAAGCTCTCGCATCGCCGGCAGCAAATGAAATTATTGAAAAATATATAACAGATAATAAAGACGACATTTTGTCGACTCTGCTTCTACTGACATCCTATGATGCATCGGCAGACGCTCTGAGAGCCGATTCTCTGATGGCTTCGGTCAACCCCGATGTCAGACCT
The DNA here is from genome assembly GCA_947175535.1 of uncultured Bacteroidales bacterium. GTDB lineage: Bacteria > Bacteroidota > Bacteroidia > Bacteroidales > Muribaculaceae > CAG-873. The sequence goes on along the minus strand of CAMWNF010000055.1, from coordinate 3,711 downwards.
TCGAGTCTCGTCGCCGGATTCAACTCTTTGCTGCAAAGACTTGTTTCTGATACGTCTACACAAGCGATAACACCTATAACGTGCCTTAATAAGAAAGACTCCCTCGTAGAGGCAGACCCCGCTGCACGCCCTTGGTCATTGATAGTTCTCAGCGATAATTCATCGGGACGACAGGATTCAATCGTCCCCGCACTGAAACGCCTCAACAAGGCATCAAAACGACTGCAGCTTATCGACATATCACTGGATAAGGATACAATTATCTGGCATAGGTCGGTCCTCTCTGACACTGCATCTTGGAGGCAGCTATGGGTCGCAGGCTCGCTTGCATCTCCGGGAATTGAACGGCTCGGAGTACCGTCTGTCCCCTACTTCATCGTGACGGATTCTACCGGCAGCCAATTGCTCCGCACTCCTTCAGTCAGCCGTGCGGAGGCTTTTGCCGACAGTTGTATTAACGCCAAACACTAAAACTAAATGCTGATAAAAACCTTCGGAGCCGCCGTAACCGGTATCGACGCCATAACCATCACAATTGAAGTCGCGGTCAGTCGGGGTTATTCATACTCGATTGTCGGATTACCGGACACAGCCATCAAGGAAAGCAATGAACGCGTGCGCTCCGCCATGCGTGAGTCCGGTTTCGAATTTCCTCGCCGCGGCGTAGTGGTCAATCTCGCTCCGGCAGACGTGCGCAAGGAAGGCTCCGCCTATGATCTCCCGATAGCCATCGGTGTCCTCACCGCATCTGAAGAAATACACGCCGAAGGTCTTGAGCAATACATGATGATGGGCGAACTGTCGCTCGACGGCTCGCTGCTGCCAATAAAAGGCGTACTCCCAATGGCGATAGAAGCTCGCCGCGCAGGGTTCAAAGCTATGATTGTTCCAAAGGCAAATGCGACAGAAGCCGCGGTGGTAAATGATATCGTTGTCTATGGAGCCGAGAATCTGCGTGAAGTCATCGATTTTGTCAGCGGTGCCGCTCAAATCGAGCCTACAATCGTCAATACGCGCGAAGAATTTGCAGCCGAAAGACATGTTTTTGATTTCGATTTTTCAGAAGTCAAAGGTCAGGAGAACGTCAAGCGAGCCTTTGAAGTCGCCTGCGCCGGCGGTCATAACATTCTCCTCGTCGGACCTCCGGGCTCGGGAAAATCGATGATGGCAAAGCGTCTGCCGTCCATCATGCCGCCCCTTACTCTCCGCGAAGCTCTCGAAACAACCAAAATACACTCGGTAGCCGGCAAATTGCGTCGCGGTTCGCGACTGATGTCCCACCGACCGTTCCGCTCACCCCATCACACCATCTCGCCCGTCGCTCTTGTCGGTGGAGGTTCGTCACCTATGCCCGGAGAAATATCGTTGGCTCACAACGGCATTCTGTTTCTTGATGAGTTTCCGGAATTTTCACGTCAGGTGCTTGAAGTGATGCGTCAACCGCTCGAAGACCGCCATATATCAGTCTCAAGAGCAAGATACTCGATTGACTATCCTGCATCGTTCATGCTTGTGGCGTCGATGAACCCGTGTCCATGCGGATATTACAATCATCCCACAAAGAACTGCACATGTATGCCGGGGCAGGTGACCAAATACCTCAACAGAATTTCCGGTCCGCTGCTTGACCGCATCGATATTCAGGTCGAGATACTTCCTGTTCCATTCCAACGGCTTTCATCTGACGAAGCTGCCGAAACAAGTGATGCCATCAGAGACCGCGTAGTCCGCGCCCGTGCCATTCAGGAAGCGCGTTTTGCCGATGAACCGGAAGTCAACTGCAACGCACAGATGAATTCGAGACTTATCAAAAAATGGTGTGCGCTTGACGACGAAACCATGCATATACTCGAACAGGCAATGACTAAATTCGATATGAGCGCCCGCGCGTATGACCGCATATTGAAAGTCGCCCGCACCATTGCTGACCTCGACGGTTCTCCGACAATTCGACCGGTTCACATGAACGAAGCCGTATCATACCGCAACCTCGACCGCGCCTCCTGGGGCGCCACCAAAACCCTACCGTTCTAAACAAAAACCGTTCATATCCTCATCTCCGTTTTGTCAAAATAAGCTCTTAATATCACGCAAAACAAGCTTATTTTGACAAAAATGTAAAAATAAGCGCGCTGCAACCATACTTATTTTTACAAATTTGTTGAAATAAGCATTTTTTATTACTATCTTTGCGCTTAAAATTACAGGTCAAGATGGTAAATTTTCCGGAAGAACAGATTTTAAAAAGAATGGTTGTAGATAATCCATGGTGGAGCAACGGAGCAATCTTTGATGATTTTGACACAATGAAGCCCCGTATGTTCCTTCAACCGTTCATGGAACTCGTAACAAACCTGCCTAACGGTCGTAGCATCATACTGCTTGGTCCGCGAAGAGTTGGTAAAACCGTCATGATGTTCCATTCCATCAAAGAATTACTACTCCGCGGAGTGCCTCAGCGCAAAATTTTATATCTGTCAGTAGACGCTCCTCTATATAGTGGAATGACTCTTGAAGACATGGTTGAATATCTCTTCAAAGCGTCTAAATCCGACGGATGTGACGAAGGCTATTATATTTTCTTCGATGAGATTCAATATCTCAAGAATTGGGAAACACATCTTAAAGTCCTTTGCGATAGATATCGGAAAATACGTTTTATTGCATCGGGTTCAGCAGCTGCCGCCCTTAAAATGAAATCCATTGAGAGCGGAGCGGGTCGATTCACACACTTTTCCTTGCCCCCGCTCCTTTTTTGTGAATATCTGACAATGGTAGATGCCACCGGTTTGATTGCTCCGACTAATGTAAATTGGTTCGGACAGACATCACCGGGATACGATGCCGTTGATCTCGCCAGTCTTAATGAAAAATTTATCGATTACATCAACTTCGGCGGTTACCCCGAAGTTGTCGCATCCATGCAAATACGCAAAAATCCCGGACGTTACATAAAGGAGGATATCGTTGACAAAGTTCTCTTAAAAGACCTTCCCGGACTATATGGAATCAATGATACGCGTGATCTTTACAGACTTTTTATTCACATCGTATTCAGGTCAGGCGAAGAATTTTCCTACGAAGACCTTTCTAAAGAATCCGGCATTCGAAAAGAGACTATCCGTAAATATATCGACTATCTTGAATCTGCATTTCTTATAAAAATCCTACATAAGATTGATGAAAATGCTCGCCGTTTCCAAAGAGTCACAACATTCAAAATATATGTAACCAATCCATCGGTATTCGCTGCTGTTTTTTCACCGTTAAATCAATCCGATGGCGCATTCAATCATCTGGTAGAAACAGCAGTATTCTGCCAGTTCGGAGGTAATGACGACGTTTATTATGCAAATTGGAAAAAAGGTCGTATAAGTGGTGAAGTTGACTTTGTAAGGCTCGGTCCACTTAGTCAGAAACCAGATAGAGCTGTAGAAATCAAGTGGAGTGACCGCTATTATAAGTATCCCGGAGAATTAAAGTCTTTACTTTCATTTATGCAGACCAATAAGTTGCAGCGTGCAGTTGTGACCACTGTCAACGATGTTGGCTCACACACAATGGAATGTGGAGAACTACAGTTTGTCCCTACCGCACTGTATGCTTACACCAAAGGTATAGAAAGTGTAAAAATAAGCTCTTAATATCACGCAAAACAAGCTTATTTTGACAAAAATGTAAAAATAAGCATGGTTGCAGCGCGCTTATTTT
>CAMWNF010000054.1 GCA_947175535.1 uncultured Bacteroidales bacterium | reverse complement strand
GGGGCCATGCCCCCGGTTATGAGTTTGGGATGCCCTTGCGGGCATCTTCCGGACGCGGCTATGCCGCCGGGCGGGTGGTCCGGGGAGCAGCCTTACGGGTTGTGGGAGTGGTGGAGGAGGTTGCGGAGGAGGTGGGGAAGGCGGGTGCGTCGGATGGCGCTGTGGCGGAAGATGGTGCGGTAGGAGTCGGGGGTCATAGCCGAGAGGGCGGCGGCATCAAGGCGCATTAGGGCTTCGGAGGGTGAAAATTCGGCGATGGAGGTGGCACGGTCGGTAAGGTTGTGGGGACAGACGTCCTGACAGATGTCACAGCCGTAGATGCGTCCGGGCAGATGGAGGTCTTGGGGAAGTTCTCCGCGGTATTCGATGGTGAGATAGGAGTTGCAGCGGCGGGCGTCAAGTGAAGCGTCGCCCCGCAGGGCTTTGCCGGGGCATGCTTTAAGGCATGCGCCGCAGCGCATGCAGCTGTCGCCGAGACGCGAGACGTCGGGGGTAACTGTGCCGGTCCAGATTATTTCGGCAAGGAAGACTTTTGAGCCTATGCCGTCAACGATAAGAGTGCCGTTGAGTCCTATACGCCCTACCCCTGCGCGTGCAGCCCAGTATCGCTCGCGTATGGGGGCTGTGTCGACACAGATGCGGGTCTCGCCGCCGAAACGGCCGCGAATGGCTTCGGCAACGGGTGTCAGGCGTTGGCGGATGACTTCGTGATAGTCGCTACCAAGGGCATAGTCGGCAAAAAGAGGATGCCGAACGGCGGGGCGATAATCGAAGGCGCAACTGATGACCGTCTGCGCTCCGTCGAGCAACAGGCGTGGGTCGCGACGGACGTCGTGGTAGCGGTCGAGATAGGACATCTCTCCATGAGCGCCTGCAGCAATCCAACGGTCGTACAGAGCCATGTCGGCATCGTCGACGGCTGTCGCTTCGGCAAAACCGACGGCACATGCCCCTGCATCGAGAATCAAGCGGCGGATTGTCTCGCGGACGTTGTCTTCCATCGGCTTATTCCATCGGGAGAACGCGGAACTCATAACCCTCGGCGAGCAGCCACTCGATGGCGCGGGGCAAGGCGTAGCGCATGTTACGCGAGGCTTTGATTGAATCGTGGAAAACGATAATGGAGCCGTCGCGGACGTAGCGGCGGACATTGTCGAAGACCTGTTCGGGAGAGAGTTTGCGGGAGTAATCGCGGGTGACGAGGTCGTACATTATAATATTATAATGATTTTTCAATGCTTTAGCCTGTTTCCATCGCATTATGCCGTGGGGCGGTCGAAAAAGAGGGCTGTCAATGAGACGGTCAGCTTCGGTGATGTCGCAGAGATAGCGGCGCGCGGTGACTTTCATGCCCTGGAGATGGTGCATGGAGTGGTTGCCGTAAGAGTGACCGCGGCGTTTTATGTCCTCGAAGAGCGCGGGATAGCGGCGCACGTTGTCGCCGACCATGAAAAATGTAGCCTTTACGCCATAGCGGTCGAGGGTGTCGAGCACCCACGGGGTCTCCTCGGGGATGGGGCCGTCGTCGAAGGTGAGATAGACGACCTTCGATTTCCTGCCGCCTTTAACACGCCAAACCGCCTCCGGGAAAAGGAGGCGGTAGAGAAGCGGCGGTTGTTCGATAATCATTTTCGGAAAGTCTGAAATCAGTTGACGAGATTGCGCCATGCGTTGAGGTCGACAGCGCAAGCCTCGGCAATCGAGTCGGTCGCAGCCATCGGGTCGATGCCGAGAGCGTCGTGAAGCTCGAGAAGTCGGGCTGCGGTGTCGTAGACACGTGCTGCGGCGCCAGAACTGTGAGCGAGACCTGTGCGGACTTCGTCGAGGGTGTATCCGTCGAGGTAAATCATCGGATAGATGGTCTGGGCGTAAGCTATCGACAATCCCTGGGGCAGCCCTTCGAGGAGGGCATCGCGGTCGGCGCGACCTTCGAGCGAACGGAAGAGGTCGACAGCGTTCTTGAGTCCGGTCATCAGACCGAGATACTGGAGAGCGTAGGTCTCGGAACGGCCGAGGGAATTGAGTTGCGAGCGGTCGAGCGAGGCGGCATAGTTGACGAGCTGGGCGAGACGGGGTATCTCACGGTTGAGAATGGCATCGGCGCGGTCGAGGTCGTCCTTGTTGCCGGTGGCGTCGTAGAGATTGAGATAGTCGCTTGCGATATAGTAGCTCTGGAGCTGGTCGTAGAGAGCGGCTTCGACTGGAATCTTTTCCTGCATGAGGTCGAGGATGTTACGCGCCATGTCGTAGTGGTCGACAGGCACAGGCTTGCCGTTTTCCTTGGCGAAATCGACAGCCCACTGCGAGGCGGGACGGTCGCCCTCGGTCATGAGGTTGTCTGCACATTCAATCATAGCCGAACGGGTCGATGAAACCATGCGTCGCACAGTCTCGTCGAGATAGAGGGACGAAACCTTGTCGGGGTTGTCGAGACCACCCCAGCGGAATTTACTCATGAAGTTCTCATAAGCGCGGTCGGCGTTGGGCGAATATTTCGCATCGCGGAAGGGAGTGAATTCGAGAGCCATGCCGGTAGAATACATATAGGGGTCGAGACCGAGATAGTATGGATTGGATGGCACGGTCGAAGCGATGTAGACGGGACGTTTCCAACCGTCTGAGATTGCATTGGCAATGATGTCGAGCGAGAGGACCTTGCTCTGGCTCGCGCCCTGCCCCTGCTGACTGAGGTCGAGGGTAATATCACCGAAAGAGGGCATCAGATGGGAAGCCTCGATGGAATCGCCGGCTATGCCGAAATGAGCCATTGCTGCGGCAGAATCAACCGGAATGACGATATGGGGGTCGGTGAGATAAGGCGCACCCACGCGCTTGGGGTCGCTGGCGTAGAGCGAACGCAGAGCGGTCTCGGCGGTCACTGTCGAGTCGGACATCGGTATTACGAAATTATATGACAGACGCTCATAGGCGTAGTCTTTCGGGGTGGCATACATCTTGACGGGGTCGGCATCATAGTAAGGATAGCCGAGATTGTGAGCATACCAGTCGGTGGTGAGGTAAGAGAGGTTGACGACGCGGACGTCGGTTCGGAATCCTTCGACCTCCTGAGCATACCACAACGGGAATGTGTCGTTATCGCCGTTGGTGAATATTATCGCGTTGTCGCCGAGCGAAGCGAGATAGTTCATGCCGAAGTCGCGGGTGGTGTAACGCCCCGAGCGGTCGTGGTCGTCCCATGTCTGCGAAACCATCTGGAGCGGCACGAACAGACCGATAAGCACAGCGGGAATGACTCCGGCAAACGATAATGCAGGTTGAGCGCCGCCGTCGGTTTTCTCCTTCTTTCTGAAGAGGGATGAAATCATCGAGGCTATAGCCGGGACACCGATGCCAATCCATATCGCAAACGCATAGAACGAACCGGCGAAGGCATAATCGCGTTCGCGTGGCTGTCCGGGAGTCTGGTTGAGGTAAAGCACGATGGCTATGCCGGTCATGAAGAAGAGGAAGAAAATCACCCAGAACTGCTCAATGCCGCGGTTACCGTTGAACAGCGCCTGCCAGAGGAGACCAATCAGACCGAGAATGAGGGGCAGCATGTAGAAGACGTTATGGCCTTTGTTGCCTTTGCCAAATTCGTCGGGCAGCAGTGACTGGTCGCCGAGACGGGGATTGTCGATGAAAGGTATGCCTGAAATCCAGTTGCCCAGATGCGGCTCGCCGTTACCCTGAATATCGTTCTGACGACCGGCGAAGTTCCACATGAAGTAGCGCCAGTACATGTGATTAAGCTGATAGTTGAGGAAGTAGCGGAGGTTGACATCGAAGCCCGGTTTCCACGCCGAAGTCTGGTTGACCGGATTGCCGGCATGGTCCATGGCGGTGGTTATCACCTGCTGGTGGTTGAGATAGGGGGCAATCTCGTTGAGGGTGGCATAACCAGCCTCAGCCCAGCGACGACGGACATCAGAGGGAATTTCGTAGATGTCGGGGGTGGTGTATCCAGCCCAGTTCTTATATGCCTCGGGGTGGCCGCTGCGGGAGTCGGTGCTGTAGATGCGGGTGAACAGCATCTCGACGTCGGGCATCGACTTGTAGTGGGGACGTTCGACCGCCTCGACATATTGGTCAGGCTGATTTTCGCGGGTCTTGACAACCTTGGTGTAGTTGGTTGTCGGTTCGTTATAGGCACGACCCTCGCCGTCGCGGAGATAACCGTCGATGATGCGTGTAGCGGGATAGCCATGTTCGTCGACTTTGACAATATAGGTGCCGTTATAATCCTGGTAGGCAAGTTCTTCGGTGAAAACGGGTCCGTAGAAGAGGGGACGCTCGCCGTACTGCTCGCGGTTGAGATATGAAGCGAGGGCGAAAACGTTGTCGGGGGCGTTCTGGTTCATCGGCGGGTTGGCACTTGCACGGATAAGTAGAAGAGCGTAGGACGAATAGCCGACGAAGATAACGAAAATGCTGAGTACAACGATATTGAAGATTCGCACGGGCACTTTCGGACAGAAGCCGAAGAGGTAGATGGCAAGACCAAGGATGAACAGGGTCGGTATCCACCATGAGTCACCGATGAAGGGCATGCCCGAAAGGATGATTGTGGCGAAGAAAAGCCATTTTATCGACGCTGCACTGCGCTGAAGATATAGGCTGCGTGCGGCAAGCACGAATACAAGCAGGGCAACGGCGGCGTAGACTGTCACACCGACATTGTAGCCGAAGCCGAGTGTGTTGACAAAGAAAAGCTCGAACCACTGGGCAACGTTGATAAAGCCGGGCACAAGACCGTAGAGGATAAGACCGACAATCACACATGACACCCCAAGGGCAATCAGCGAACCTGTCGCGTTGATATTCTTGAACTTGCGGTAATAGAACACGAGTCCGATTGCAGGGATGCAGAGGAGGTTGAGAAGGTGGACGGCGATAGAGACACCGATGACGTAGGCAATCAGGACAAGATAGCGGTCGCTATGGGGCCGGTCGGCACGGGCTTCCCATTTGAGGATTAGCCAGAACACCAAGGCGGTGCAGAACGACGAGAAGGCATAGACCTCACCTTCGACGGCAGAGAACCAGAATGTGTCGCTCCACGTGTAAGCCAACGCAGCGCAGAGACCTCCGCCCATGATTACAAGCATCTGGGAGAGCGACACGCCGGTAGCGTCGTCCTTGACGACAAGGCGTTTAATCAGATGAGTGACGGTCCAGAAAAGCAAGAGGATAGTGCCCGCGCTAAGTAGAGCCGACATCGAGTTTACGGCGAGAGCGGCTGAAGAGGCCTCACCGCCGAAAAGCGTGATGAAGAAACGCGCCGCGAGCATGAAAATCGGGTTGCCCGGCGGGTGACCGACTTCAAGTTTGAAACCTTGGAGAATAAATTCGGGACAGTCCCAGAAGCTTGCGGTCGGCTCAAGGGTGAGGAGATATGTAGCTGCTGCAATGATGAAGCAGAGCCAACCGAGCGAGTTGTTGATTAGATTATATCGTTTCATTTTTTCAATAGCATCGAATGTAATTCGCTTCAATCGGCAAAATTACATAAAGCTCGGCGAAAAATGACTGATTTAACTTAATTTATTGGTTCGGGAGAGGTAGATTTTTAATTTTCAGACTGCATGGAAGCAACGAGAGAGAGGGTATAGGCGGGTGTGGTCAGAATCGTGACGACTTTACAGGGACAGCCTGCGACCGTCGCGGCGGAAGCGGCGGGAGGGAGCGGCAGAGAGATATCTTTGCGGAAATCGAGAGCGGGGGTGAGTGCGGCTTTATAGAGCGCCTCTTTCAGAGTCCACGCCTGTAAAAGCAGGTCGGGAGTGGAATAATCGCGCAGTTCGGCTTCGGAAAGCACCCTGGGCGCGACGCGGGCAAGCTGCTGACGCTGCTCCTCGATGTCAACACCGACGGTATGCGACGCAGAGAAAGCTATCGCCGCATGTGTGCGGCTGTGAGATATAGAAATAGAAACCGGGCTACCTATTATATAAGGAGCACCGGAGGGGTGATGGTCGATTTGCGCGTGCTGTCCAAACGCGTGGTCGACAAGCCGGCGGACAGCGCGGCGCTCGGCGTCGGCACGGCTGTCGCCTTCGAGCCGCTCCACTCGGGTAATCATCAGCGTTATATCACCGAACGAACGGGTCTCAATCATCGGTATGACAGATTTTCAAGGGCATGTGTCAAATCGCGGCGCAGATATCGCACCATCGGAGCAAGAGAGTCGACAGAGGCTTCGGGGGCAACATTCTCGAAAAATGCCACACCGCTGACAATCATGGTGCTGTCGCCGACAGCGATAAACTGTAAAGGCGTTGAGCGGGCGTCGGGGGAACTGAGTAAGACCGAGGTGAATTCGGGCGAATCGAGTTCGAGTTCTTCGGTAACGGCAAGTGATGCGACATTGAGGTGGATGCGCTGCATGCGGTTGTCGAGAGCGCGCTCAAATTCCGCGGGGTCGACGGCTGTCAGGCTGACGTGGATTGTGACGTGCCAGTCGGGGTAACGGATATCGAGCCAATCGGCGCGCGGACGCTCGACCTCGGCAGTGGAATTGACTTCGAAAAGCACCGGCAGACTGTCGACGGCGACATAAACGGCTCCGGGGTCAGAGACACGAGGATAAGCGGTCGGACGGGGAACCGGAGCATCTTGACGCGAAGCGCATGCCGACAACAATGCTGCGGCAAGTGCGACAAACAAAATGCGGAGGGTCGTCATACGGTCTGGATTTCGGGCATGATTTTCACGCGTACCTCGTTGATGCGGTGGTCGGCAATCTCGAGGATTAGGAAGCGGCAACGACCGTAGACAAGCGGTTCCTTATCCTTGGGAAAATCTCCTTTGATGGCAAGAAGCATGCCTGCGAGCGTCTCGGCATCTTCGGTAACATCGGCATATTCGTCTTCGTCGAGACCTGTCACACGGAAAAAGTCGGTCAGGAGCGTGCGCCCCTCGAAGACATAAGTGTCGTCGCGGAGGCGTTTGTAAGTCTGCTCGTCCTCGTCATATTCGTCGTTGATATCGCCTACGATTTCTTCGAGAACATCTTCAAGGGTGACTATGCCTTGTGTGCCGCCGAATTCGTCAACGACGATAGCCATATGGATTTTGCGCTGGCGGAAATCTTCGAGCAGGTCATCAATCATACGCGACTCGGGGACATAATAAGGTTCGCGCAGAAGTGTCTGCCATTCGAAACTGTCGGGTTTCGAGCCGATATAGGGTAGCAGGTCGCGGGCATAGAGGATGCCGCGGATATTGTCGAGGGTGTTCTCGCAGACGGGGAGACGCGAGTAGCCGCTCTCGACGACTATTTTCATGACTTTGTCGAACGAGTCCTTGATATCTATGTCGGTGACGTCCATGCGGGTGGTCATTATTTCCGAGGCGGTGGTATCGCCGAATTTGAGTATGCCTTCAAGCATGTCTTTGTCGTCGCTGGAGACGGCATCTGTCGCTTCAAGCGCCTGAGAGAGTTCCTCGGGGGTGATATTGTCGGTCTGTTTTGTCACAACCCGGTTGACGATAGATGTAGAGCTTACGAGCAATCTTGAGAATGGCGAGAATAATTTCATGAAAAAAGTTATTCCCGGCACGGCGAAACGCGCCCATCGCACGGGGTAGTTGTTGGCATAGAGTTTCGGCAGAATCTCTCCGAAGAGAAGGATAAGGAAGGTGAGGATGACCGTCTGGAGAATGAAACTCAGCACCGGATGCATGGAGCTGAAAATCGGACCGAGCGCAAAGTTGCAAAGCACGACGATGGTGACATTCACCAGATTATTGGTTATCAGGATGGTGGCGAGAAGACGCTCGGGATGCTGAAGGAGCCGCAGTATTGAATCGGCATTGCCCGACTCCTCAAGTTCCTCGCGTTGGGCTGGAGTGAGGGAGAAATAAGCAATCTCGCTTCCCGACACAAAGCCGGAAATCGTTAGCGCAAGGAGAGCGATGATTAAAGCGATGATTTTTCCGACACCGAAGTCGGCAACAGTTACTGCCAAGTCAGACAGCATCAAGAGCGGCGTGCACGCCGGCAAAGGATCTATGTCCAAAACAAATGATATTAGTTAAACAATAAAGATATGCGGCCGCAAGACCGACGTGCAAAGTTAGTAAATTAGCCGTTATCCGGCAAGCACGCTCTAAAAAATCTTAAATCAGCTCTTTCTTCGCATATTATTATATATCTTTGCCCCGATTTTAACATGTGACAGTTTATTTAACAAAATCAACCATCAAAAGAATAAAAACATGTCAACCAATACAGTAGATAAAGACCGCAAAGTGACTACAATGCGTCTCATCGAGATGAAACGCCGCGGCGAGAAAATCGCAATGCTTACAGCCTACGACTATTCGATGGCAAAACTAATCGACGAGGCAGGGATGGACGTGATACTTGTAGGAGACTCGGCGTCGAATGTCATGGCAGGAAACATGACGACTCTGCCGATGACCCTCGACCAGATGATTTATCACGCGAAAAGCGTGGTGAAAGGGACGAAGCGCGCCCTGGTCGTCTGCGACATGCCTTTCGGAACTTATCAGGGTAATCCAATCGAGGCACTTACGTCGGCTGTCCGCATAATGAAGGAAAGCCACGCTGAAGCTGTGAAAATCGAAGGTGGCGCGGAAATACGCGAGTCTATCGAACGCATCCTGTCAGCCGGCATACCCGTGATGGGCCACCTCGGTCTCACACCTCAGTCAATCAATAAGTTCGGCACCTATGCCGTGAGAGCCAAAGACGAGGCTGAAGCAGAAAAACTGATATCAGATGCCAAGATGCTTGAGGAAATCGGATGTTTTGCCCTCGTTCTTGAAAAAATTCCCGCCGAACTCGCCAAACGCGTGACCGAATCGGTGTCAATCCCGACAATCGGCATCGGTGCGGGTAACGGAACTGACGGACAAGTGCTGGTGATGCACGATATGCTCGGCATCAACAAAGGCTTCTCGCCAAAGTTCCTTCGCCGCTATGCCGACCTGTCGACCGTCATCAACTCGGCAGTGTCGCATTATATCGACGACGTGAAGACAGGCGACTTCCCCAACGCCTCGGAGTCTTATTAACTTTTTTGGCTCGGTTTTTGTTATTCTATAGACAGATTAAAAGAAACATAACAACATAAACATTATGGAAAATAACAAAGATTTCGACAGTCTGAGCTATGCTCTCGGTCTAAGCATGGGAAACAATTTCCGTGCGTCAGGCATTGACAAAATTAACGTTCAGGATTTTGCCGACGGTGTCGCAGCAGTCTTCTACGGTTCACAGCCCAAGATGACCTACGACGAGGCAAAGGCTGAAATACAGAAATATTTCACCGAACTCGAAGCCAAACAGCAGAAAGCTGCAGCAGCGATGGCAGAAGTCAACGAAAAGGCAGGCAACGAATTCCTCGCCGAAAACGCAAAACGCGCCGAGGTAAAAACGACTGAAAGCGGTCTGCAGTATGAAATACTCAAAGAAGGTGACGGAGCGAAACCCGCAGCGACAGACCAGGTCGTCGTTCACTACACAGGTAAACTTATCGACGGCACGGTGTTCGATTCAAGCGAAGAGCGCGGCGTGCCCGCGACATTCGGTGTAACTCAGGTTATTCCCGGATGGGTCGAAGCCCTTCAGCTCATGCCTGTAGGCTCGACCTGGCGTCTGTTCATCCCGTCGGCTCTCGCCTACGGCCCTCAGGGCGCAGGCGGTGTAATCGGTCCGAATCAGACTCTTATCTTCGATGTCTCGCTTCTTGAAATCGTCGGAAAGAAATGAGATTTGCGAAACAACTGATACTGACAGCCTGCGCTTTGACAGCATTTTCAATGCCTGCCGGAGCGCAGGCTGCCGCATCGCAGCCGGCTGACAGCATCACGGCTGCCGCAGCATCGATTCTCGGCACTGCCTTGAAAGGCTCAATCGAGAACATCGAGAATCTCGGTGTGAAGCTCGACCGTCCGCAACTGATGAAAATGCTCGGCGAGATTGTCGACGGTGCAGAGCCGGCATACAGCTACGAACGCGCCTACGCGATAATCGACGCCGGAGTGATAGACCTCCAGAAGGCTTATGTCGACAGCGTGTTCTCGCCTGAGGCGCAGCAGGCATTTGTCGACCGTGCGGCTGCCGAGGAAGGCGCGGTCCGCACACCGTCCGGACTGGTATTTCAGGTTATTGTCGAGGGTGAAGGCGTCCAACCCGTCAGCGGCGACGACGCTATGCTCAACTATGTCGGGGCATTCTCCGACGGCTCTGTTTTCGACCGCACCGACGAACCAGTCACCTTCGACGTCGACCGTCTCGTGCCGGGCTTCAGCGAAGGGCTCAAGATGATGCGTCCGGGAGGCAAATACCGCATCGTGATACCTGCCGCACTCGGCTACGGCGAACGTGGTATTCCCGGTGATATACCGCCAAATGCAGCCCTCGACTTCACAATCGAACTGCTTCAGGTGATACCGAAGCCATCGAATCCGTTAAATTAACAACACAATAAAATACATATCAAATTGCAATGAAGAATATTATCGCATCAGCCTGTGTGGCTGTATTAGGTGCCGCTGCTCTTTCGTCTTGCTGCGGCAAGGGCGAATGTGCCACCGGTGCTTTTGTCAACGACTCGACTTTGTCTAAGGCAATCGTCGACTCTGTCTCCACCGCACAAGGCATTTACATCGGCGAAGCTGTACTCAGCAACTATCCGATGCTCCACCAGCAGGAACCCGGAGTGTCGAAAGAAGACATTATCAAGGGCGTACAGACTGTGTTCGGTGCCGCCACCAACCGCGGCACCCAGATAGGCATACAGTTCGGTCTGCAGATGCTCAACGAGATGAAACAGCTCGAAGACATGGGCATCAACGTTGACCGTTCGCTCATGCTCGCCAACTTCAAGAAAGCGTTCCTTCAGGACTCAGTCAGCCAGGACGACGCACAGCGCGCTTACGCTGCTTATCAGGGACTCCTCAACCGCGTTGAGGCTGAAAAACGCTCACGTGAGGAAGCTCGCATCGCAGCTTCGCCCGAGGCTATCAACAACGTAGCCGAAGGTGCAGAATACGTCGCTGCGGTCAAGAGAGCCGACGGCGAAGTCAAGACCACAGACAGCGGCTTGAGCTACAAAATCATCAACGCCGGCGAAGGCAATGAAGTCAAGGGCTCGAAACGCCTGAAACTCAAATATACCGAAAAGAAAATCGACGGAACAATCATCTCCGAGACAAACGAAAACGGTCGCACTGCCTACCTCAACACCCTGGCTCCCGGCGTCAGCGAAGGTCTTAAAATGCTTTCAAAGGGCGGACATGCCGTGTTCTACATTCCCGGCGAAATCGCATACGGCGTCAAAGGTCTTCCCTCCCGCAACTTAGGGCCTAACGAAATGGTGATTTACGAAGTAGAGGTTCTCGATGTAGAATAACCCTCAATTTCCAACACACATATATAATTTATGTATAACAGACAGTCTCCGACCCGAGACTGTCTGTTTTTTTTGATAAAAATACGATAATGTGTGAACTTTTTTCCGCATCAAACATTATTAATATTAATGACATTCTAATTTATTCAACCAAAATTCAGAAATTATGAAAAAGTTTTTACTTCCCGCAGCTCTATTGGCAGTATTGACACTCGGTTCATGCTCAGGAAAAGGTGCGTCAGCAGGCGACAGCGTAGCTGATTTCAAATCTAAAATCGAAAATTGCACCAACGCCGACAGCATTCAGGCTTACGTTGGGCAGGCTCAGGAATACGTTCAGAAACTTGTCGATGAAGGTAAAATCGACGAAGCAAAGAAATATCTCGCCGAAATCGAACCCGTCGTTAAGGAAAAAGCTCCGAAACTCGCAGGCGTGTTCGAAACAGTAAAATCATTTGTCGACAAAGTGCCCGCTGCAGGTGAAGACGCTGTCGAAAAGGCTAAAGATGCTGCATCTGCCGCAGGTGACAGCTTGCAGTCAGCAGCTGAAAACGCCAAGGACGCAGCAGCTGAAAAAATCAGCGATGTCAAGGACGCTATCAGCGATAAGGCAGAAGAAGTAAAAGACGCTGTCAGCGAAAAAGCCGGTCAGGCAATCGATGCTGTCAGCCAGAAAGCTTCCGACGTCACCGACGCTGCAAAAGACAAAGTCAACGACCTTCTCAAGAAATAACAGGGTATAGTATAGCCATACAAGGAGTCGCCCGCCAGCAAAGTAAATCGCTGGCGGGCGATTTCTCATATTGTTGATAAAAAAACCTCCGCAAAATTGCGTTTTGACAAAAACAATTGTACCTTTGCTAATCATTATTAAAAACGCACCCAAATTCTATTTATCATGGAGTATCCTGACCTCTTGAACAACCTGACCGAACCGTCCACGACGGCAACACCGATTGACCGCATCAAATATCTCATCAAACTTATCCGCAAGAACCAGGCGCAATTTGCTGAGATGATTGGCATCAATCCCTCGAACATATCCAAAGTTCTATCAGGCAAAATACCCGTAAGCGATTCGATGATTAACCGCATCGTCGTCAATCTCGGAGTGTCGAAACAATGGCTCGTTCATGGCACCGACGTCCCATTCCCCCGTTATCAGGGTCCGTCGACCCTCGACTGCAACGGCAACCGCGTCCAGACCCTCGCAGGAAGCACCGGCGCACCTGTATACGACATCGACGTTACAGCCGGCTCCGCCAATCTGAGCCGCATGCTCACATCCGAACACGTCATCGGTCGTCTCCTCATACCCGGCTTGAATCCTCAGTTGCCTATCGTCAGAGTTTCCGGTAACTCCATGGCGCCTCGCATCAACAACGGCGGCTATATATCCATCCGACAGACAAACTCCGACGACCCTATCCTCTGGGGACAGATTTATGTCGTAATGCTCGAAGACTACCGCATGGTCAAATACGTCCGACGTCACGAAGACCCCGACAAAGTCATACTCCACAGCGAGAATCCCGATTTCGATGATATCATTATCAGCCGGGATAAAATCGTCGGCATGTTCCTCGTCGAGTCGATACTGAACTATGAAATCGTCGGCTGACCATAAAGCCTTGCCCCCCTGTGCCGTTGCCGGCATCAACGAAGCAGGATGCGACGAAGCGGGACGCGGCTGCCTTGCCGGACCGGTTTTCGCCGCCGCCGTAATTCTGCCCGACGACTTCAGTCATCCGCTGCTCAACGACTCGAAACAGCTCACCGAGCGCCGCCGCTACCAGTTGCGCGAAGTCATCGAGAATGAAGCTGTCTCATGGAGCGTCGCATCCGTCGACGCCGCCGAGATTGACCGTATAAACATCCTCAACGCGTCGATTCTCGCAATGCACCGCGCGCTTGACGGTCTCAAAGTCAGACCGGGAGCTGTAATTGTCGACGGAAATCGCTTCAAGCCATATAACGACCTGTCCTGGACGACTTATGTCAAGGGCGACGGTCGTTTCGCCAATATTGCCGCGGCATCAGTGCTTGCAAAGACATGGCGCGACGATTTCATGAAAGCCGCCCATGCCGATTTTCCTGTCTACGGCTGGGACATCAACAAAGGCTATCCTACGAAAGCCCACCGCGCAGCCATTGCCGCTCACGGTTCATCTCCGCTTCACCGCATGACATTCCGACTCCTCGACACCCAACTTGAACTCCAATTCTAACAGACCAAATCATTCAGTTTGCCACAATCATCGCGTTTGTACGCAGTCATATTAACCCTTTTAACCCTCACGCTGCAAGCGGCTGCAGAGCGGATAGCCGTCACTGTGCCCGGCTGCTTGCAGACATCGGTCGCCGATGCTGATGCGGTCATATCGCTTTCTCTCGAAGGAGAAATCGACGCCCGCGACCTGAGTTTTATCGCCGCGGCGATGCCCTCGCTGCGCACGCTTGACCTCTCCCGCGTGCGCATTGTCCCCTTCGGCGATGAGCCGGCAGACCATATCCCCGCATGTTCGTTCGCAGGTTCCCCCCTCACCGACGTAAAATTTCCCCTCGACTACCCGCTAAGCATAGGAGACATGGCGTTCATGGGCTCTGACCTGACCCTTCTTGACCTGCCCCCGTCAGTCTGTCAGACCGGCATCGGTGCTTTCGCCGGCTGTCCCCGGCTTAAAGAAGTTGTTCTGACCGGAAAGACCATCCTTGGTGCTCACGCTTTCGCCGACTGCAACCATCTGTCTGTCCTGAGACTTAACTCCGTAGACAGCCTGCCCGCCTCCGCCTTTTCCGGTTGCGGAAATCTTAAGGATATTGAAGGCGAATACCACCTTCGCCATATCGGCGCGAAAGCGTTTTCCGCTTGTTCAGCCCTCGATAATTTTGACTTCGGTCAACGATTGAGCTATATCGGCGACGACGCATTCACCAATTCCGGACTCACCGTGGCAGATATGTCGCCGTGCACGTCACTTCGTGAGATTTCCCCCTGGGCATTCTCTCATTGCTCCTCATTAAGTTCGGTCATTCTCCCCCCTGCCCTGACCGCAGTCCCCGAAGGACTTCTGTTTGATGCCCCCGGTCTTTTCGAACTGTCCCTGCCCGCCTCGGTTAGCGACATCGCCGATGTCGCCCTGTGCACGGCTTCCGCGCTTGACTCCCTGGCTCTACCTGCCGGCTTGGAGAACATCGGGACTCTTGCCATGAACCGTCTCGCAGCTCTTGAGGTGATAGATGCCGGAAAACTGTCTGCCGTTCCTTCGCTCGGCGACGATGTCTGGGACAACGTCGACTGTTCTTCGGTGAGATTGATAGCCGATGTAACGTTGGCTGATGTTTTTGCAGCCGCCGACCAGTGGAACGCATTCAACATAATGGTACACGGCTCGCTTTCATCTGCTCCCGCTGTCAACGGCGATGCTTCCGTAAGATTGCGGATTGACGGCAGACGGCTGATAGTTTCATCCCCCGCCGGATTGAAAAAAGTAAGCGTCTATGACTGCTCCGGACGCCTCCTTGCTTCGGGACGCTCTGATAAAAACGAATATTATTACGACAACGACTCAGGCTCCGCCCTTCTGCTGGTCGAGACAATCACAGCCGACGGAGGCATTAGCTCTGACAAAATATTGATAAACTGATTGTATGGGAAAGAACAAACTGAAAAAATTTGCCGACATGGAGACGATTGATTTCGTCTTTCAGTATCCTTTTTCAAAACTGCGCGAAAGCGGTTTCCCCCTTAAAGGACGCTGGCATGAGGAATTTTTCGGAAACAGCAATCCAATCGTGCTCGAATTAGGTTGTGGCAAGGGCGAATACACCGTCGGACTCGCCCGTCGTTTTCCCGACAAGAATTTCATCGGGGTCGACATCAAGGGCGCGCGGATGTGGACCGGTGCTTCGCAGGCGCGGGCTGAAGGACTGACCAACGTCGCCTTCCTGCGCACCTCGATTGAGCTTATCGAGTCCTTTTTCGCGCCCGGTGAAGTCGCCGAGATATGGATAACATTCCCCGACCCACAGATGAAAAAAGTGCGCAAGCGTCTGACATCTACCCGTTTCATGGAGCTATACCGCAAAATCCTCGCCGATGGCGGCACAATCCATCTCAAGACCGACAGCCCCTTCCTCTATCGCTACACCTCACTGATGACAGACCTCAACCGCTTGCCCGTCGATGCCGCCACCGACGACCTCTACGCTTCAGGGCTCGCCGACGACATCCTCGACATAAAGACCCACTACGAACGTCAGTGGCTCGACCGCGGACTGACCATAAAATACCTGAAGTTCGCCCTGCCCGCTGTCGGTGAACTGCAGGAGCCCGACGAGGAAATCGAGCCTGACACCTACCGCAGCTATTCCCGCGGCTACATTCAGATGCCGCAACTTTTCGAAAACAATAATTCCGACGAGGAATAAACGATATTTTTTTGACATGGAAAATAACAATCCTTTATATCCCAAACTCATACTCGACGCTCTTGCCACAGTCCGCTATCCCGGCAGCGGCAAGAATCTCGCCGAAGCTGGCATGATTGAAGACGACTTGCGCATCGACGGTCGCAAAGTCAGCTTCTCTCTGATTTTCGACCGTCCTACCGACCCGTTCATGAAATCGGTTGTCAAAGCCGCCGAAACAGCCATCCACACTTTCGCCGCCAAAGACGCCGAAGTGACCGTCAGCGTCAAGACCCGCCAGGCTCCTCCCGCGCCTAAAGCCGACCCGCTTCCCGGCGTGAAGAATATCATAGGCGTGTCATCCGGCAAAGGCGGAGTCGGCAAATCGACCGTCGCCGCCAATCTTGCCGTTGCTCTTGCACGCGAAGGCTACAGAGTCGGACTCCTCGACGCCGACCTATTCGGGCGTTGGATTCCCAAGATGGTCGGTGTTGAG
>CAMWNF010000053.1 GCA_947175535.1 uncultured Bacteroidales bacterium | reverse complement strand
CTCCCTACCCCGCAGCTCCTATGCACCCGGTGTATTCAGTGCGCGTCTCGACCAACTTCTGCCTGACTTCATCGCCCGTCGACTGCAAAAAGGCTTCGAGGAATTCGGCCGGAAATCTCGTGGATTTTTATGTGACGAAGCAATCCTCGTCGGCGACGAAACAAGAACGTCGGCTCCCGTCCAGATTAGCCGCGACCGCGAAAGCTTGCGACACGTCGACTTTGAAGGTCTCTATCCTTGCGGTGAAGGAGCCGGATATGCAGGAGGAATAGTTTCAGCGGCAATCGACGGAATGAGATGTGCCGATGCTGCCGTCAATGCTCTTGAGAACGCATAAGTCGCAACCATTTACGATAGCCGAACAGAGCGATGACCGTGTAGACGGCATAAAGTCCTGAATAAAAATAGATGCCTTTATAGAAGTACAAGCCGATGCAGACTGCATCGACTATGAACCATGCGAGCCACTGCTCGACATACTTTCGTGCAAGCATCCACATAGCGACGATGCTGAGTGCGGTTGTGAAAGCATCCCAATATGGGACGGTGCTGTCGGTCAGATGAATCAGCCCCCAGGCGAGGAAAGAGAATATCAGAATTAACGCCGCTACCGCTATTACATACATTTTCAAGGGCATACGAGAAATAGGCAACGGTTTTCGCTCTTTTTTCCTGAAGCCGAAAGTCCATGCGATATAACCGTACACCGCTATCACAAAATAATAGATATTTATCGCAAAATCGGCATAAAGACCCGCTCTAAAATAAATACAAATCGAAATCATAGGCATTATCACGCTCATAAGCCACACGAGGCGGTTGGCGTGATATTCAAAATAGAGATATGCCAACCCTACTGCGAGGCCGGCAATCTCTATTAATCTGTCAGTTGTAAAAAAGGTTAAAAAGTCTTCCATTAAAATTTAACTGCTATTGAAGCCATGACATTGGTAGTCGCCTGAGCGGCGTAACCTGCATAGCGGTAGATGACTTTCTCGCCCGCTTCATCGACATAATAACCAGCTCCGGCATAACCGTTGTTTTCATATTTTTCATTGAAAAGGTTATAGACCGAAACACCCAAACGCACTTCCTTCAGTGAAAGCAGACGGCGGAATGTATAGCTGAGGTGAAGGTCGGTAACGAAATAAGCGTCAAGGCTTTGTTCGTCGTTATGTGCATTGTTTAGATACTGCTTGGACACGTATCGACTGTCGAGATTGGCTTCGAAGCCTGAATATTTGAACCCGAATGAATTTGCGAGTGTAAAATCAGGAGAGAAAGCGATAGGAGTGTCTCCGAGATCGAAAGATATGGGGTTGGTCCACTCGTCCTCGTAGATATATTCGACGAAATTTTTTATACGGTTACGCGATAGAGTCGCGTTAATGTTCCAGTTGAACCATTTGCACGGACGAAGTGATGCCTGAAGTTCGACACCCATGCGATAGCTTTCGGGAACGTTTACACTCAACGGATTACCGGTATCGGAAAGCTGTCCTGTCACTACGAGCTGGTCTTTATAGTCCATATAGTAGAGATTTACGCCGGCTGAGAAAATCGAGCTGTTATAGCTGTAACCGACTTCGTAGTCGAAAAGACGTTCGGCACGCGGAACGTTATGGATGTCTCCGTCGGTGAAGTTATCGCGGACAGGTTCTTTGTGAGCGACGCTCCATGAAGCGAACAGGCGGTTTGCGGGATTGACCTCCCAGTTCAGACCGACTTTAGGATTGAAGAAATCATATTTCTTGTGAATGTCAAGCACTTGCATCGCATCGGTATTGTAATCGAAGTTATCGCTCTGACCGGTAATCTTATAGTCGATATGACGATACTGGAGGTCAGCGAAAGCCGATAATCCGGAAGCGATGTCGACGTTGGCGCGTGCATAGATGTTTCCGTCGAGTTTCTCGCCAAGATTGCGGTAATACTCCTGCAGCGGGTCAATCGGACCGACATAATTGCGCACCCATGCAATCTGACCGAAATGATGACCTTTGAAATTGTTGAGAGCGCCACCCAACACAGCCGAAACACGCCCGTGATTATATGCCAGCGAGAACACACCGCCTCCAAAGCCGTTATCGTTCTTTTTCAGACGTATAAGGTCGCTTTTCTTTACCTTCTCGCCCTCGAGATAAAATGGCTCGAGTCCATATTCCGAAAGAGTTCGATTGGTCTTATACTGATTGTAATAGCCGTCGTCCTTAGTGTAATGTAAAGCTAAATTAAGGTTAAGACGGTCGGAAAGCTGCTGTGAGAAAAGCAGATGGAAATGATGCTGGATATAATTGTCAGTCTGGTCGTCGTAGAATGCCGTCTTGCCGTCAGAGTCCGTGTATTTGCCGCAAGGATTATAACGGCGACCGTATTCCGCCATTTCCTCTTTCGAAGCATAGTCCCATGCCATATATGTCTGTTCCTTTCCTCCGAAAGCGAGAAGGCGGACAGATGTTCCGCCGTTCATGTAAGCGACCTGACCGAAATAGCTCCATAGCTTCGACCAAGCGCGGTCGATATAACCGTCGCTACCGAGGTGACTGAAACGTGCGTCTACCGACCAGTGACCGCCCAAAAGTCCCGAACCGACGCGGATAGTCTCTTTATTAGTGTTATACATGCCATAAGTACCTGCAAATTCGGCGTATGGTTCTTCGTCAGGTGCATCAGTAAGCATATTTATCGACGCGCCGAATGCTCCCGCGCCATTGGTCGATGTGCCGGCTCCGCGCTGTATCTGAATGTCGCGCAACGACGATGCGAGGTCTGGCATATTGACCCAATAGACATTATGGCTCTCTGCGTTATTGATAGGAATACCGTTGGCAGTCACGTTGATACGCGAGCCGTCAGTGCCGCGCACACGAATCGACGAATAACCCATGCCCGCACCGGCATCGGAGGTCGTTATGACCGAAGGGGTCATATTAAGAAGAAAAGGAATGTCGTGACCGTCGTTGATTTTAGCAATCTGCGACTTCGTGACGTTTGTATAAGCCACCGGAGTCTTTTTGTCGGCACGGTTTGCGACAATCTCGATGTCGCCGAGGTTAATCACTCTCGAAGAATCGGCTGTTTCACTCTCGACAGCCGAAAGACAGGGAGCCACACATAGCGACACCGCTGCAAGAAAAAATTTGTTCATATAGTTTTATTTTCTCTACGCCGGTATTACCCGGTTCAGGTTCAAAGGGTATGATCTCAGCTTCGCTTTATAGGCTAAGCACCCCTAATAAATCTCTATTTATCGCCGCAAAGTTAGCAAAAGATTTTAATTTCCCGCCACATAATCCAAAATTTCTCATATTTTCTTGGTCCAAAATCCTAAGAATATGTTAATATTATACTACATAATTATCTGCTTAACACGCACTTATAGGATGTTGACAAAGTTAAAATAGATGAGGATTTAATTTTACCATATATTGGATTGTTTTGAGATATAACTTTGCAATCAAAAATATTATTTAACACTAAAACTTATCTTACTATGGAACTAAAATTCAAAAAAGCCTTTAATTATTTTACAGAAATCCGTCACAAAGTATCAATTTACAAAGATTTATGGTTTGAAGGTACAACTGCCCTACTCCACGCTCCACGCGAAACTGACAAGACACGTACGGCACTTGAAATAGCCGCTTCGGTTGCATCATCCAATCGTGATGTGCTGTATATCAATGCAAAAGAGTATCTAAACGATTACTCTGATATAGTAACGGATACTGACAATCTATATGTCTATACCCCTGAGTATGAATCGACCGAAGACGATAGAGATTACGCAGAGTTAGTATTTGAGGCAATCAAAAATGCAGTCGAAAGAACCTCAATACATACTTTCGTTATCGATTCTATTACCAGTATAGCTGCCCTTTCGTTCGGCAAAAATGCTTCGCCATCGTTCGTTATGAAACGATTGGTCGCAATGAAGGCAAAATATCGGCTATCGATACTCGTAGTCGCCGATGATATTTCAAAAACAGCCACTAAACCACTCGTCGCTCTTGCCGCAACTGACTTTACAGTGCAGGAAGAAAAAGCCACGGAAATTATCAAAGATAAACAGAGTGCTGATTTTAGTTCCGCGAGTCAAATCATAGACAATCAGAAGGATGAATATCATTTATCAGAGTGTCCGACGGATGATTACCTATTTTTCGACCAACTGAAAGATGAAACCCCGGGAGCCAGTCAATCGAAAGTCTCAAGCTCACTATCCAATGATGGGCAGGAAAACCGACGCGAACGTCGGTTTCGCCGCCGTCACCGCAAGCAACAAGCACGGCAACAACAACGAAATGCGACTGCAGAAGTTAATTAAAATCGGCTGAGGTGGGTGTATAAGGTGTGGAGGGGGAGACCCATGACGTTGTAGTAGCAACCGGTGATGGCACTTATGCCGACGCAGCCTATCCACTCCTGGATGCCGTAGGCGCCGGCTTTGTCGAAGGGTCGGTAACGGTCGACGTATGACTCAATCATGCTGTCGCTGAGAGTATCGAAGGTGACAAGTGTTGTTTCTGAGAATGTTACCGTCTGCTTTTCACTCATAAGCGTGACTCCGGTCACAACTTTGTGTGTTTTTCCTGAAAGAAGCCTTAGCATCGCTATCGCGTCTTCGCGGTCTTTGGGTTTTCCGAGAATCCTACCCTCGCAAACCACCACTGTGTCGGCAGTAACGATTATTTCATCGCCTTTCGGAAGTCCGGCGTATGCCGACGCTTTCAGTGATGAGAGATAGGGCGCAACTTCTTCGGCGGGAAGAGCAGCAGGATAGACTTCTTCGACTTCGCGCGGAGCGATTATCTCGTAATCGACATCCAACAGTCCGAGAAGTTCGCGGCGGCGCGGCGAGTTAGAGGCAAGGAGCAATTTCATATCAGCATATTACCAACCGAAAGCATCGGCGTGAGACATCCACAGACCTTTCGCACGGAGAACTTCCTCAACCAGTTCGCGCCCTGCCCCATAACCGCCGTCAGCTTGAGTAATGTAACGGGCAACCGCCTTGACTTCCGGGTCAGCATCACGAGGAGCACACGGCAGTCCGACCGCCTGCATGACACAGAGGTCGGGAATATCATCACCCATATATGCTACCTGATTGGGTTTAAGCCCCGTCTTGTCAAGCCAGTCGAGCAGACACGGCAGCTTATCGGCAGCTTTAAGATAAACGTCCTTAACGCCCAGCGCGTTATAACGGCGGCACAAGGTTTCGTCGGCTGCCCCGGTTATAATCGCAATCTTGATACCCTTCTTGACTGCAAGCTGGATTGAATAACCGTCTTTGACATTAACCATGCGGCGCGGCGCACCGTCATCGCCCATCGGGACTGTCGATGGCGACAGAACGCCGTCGATGTCGAAGACTATGCCTTCGATAAGTTTAAGGTCATAATTGATTTTGCTCATAGTTTGCAATCGAGTTTATGGGTCTTCATTATTTCATTTGAAAGTTCGCAGTAGATGCGCGCCTTGTCGGGGTCGAGACGCTCCATGTGCTGACGCATAACCTCAGCGTCACAACGCATTGCCGGACCGGTCTGGGCGGCGCGTGGTCCGATAGCGACAGCCTTGTCGAGAGTCGCGCGCACAAGCGGCTCAACCACTGAAAAATCGTAGCCGTCAGCAGCGAGCACCTGCGCCGTGCAGTCCCAGAGATAATTGACAAAGTTACAGGACAGAACTCCGGCTATATGCAAGGTCTTGCGTTTGTCCGAATCCGCATGATAAACCTTGTCTGACAGCCGTCTTGCAAAAGAGTCGATATCTTCGAGCGTCTTCGCATCGGATGCTTCCGTAAAAAAAGGGACATTGGCTATATCAACAACAGCATCGCGGGTGAAAGTCTGCAACGGATAAAGAACGGCGGTGCGGTCAGAGGCGGGAGTAAGCGCCGCGAGCGGAACGCTGCCTGAAGTATGCGCGACGATACCTTTAACTTTGGGCATCGCCTCTGCTATCGTAGCAACAGCCGCATCAGCAACTGAAATAAGATATAAATCAGCTTCTTTCGTCAGCAACGATAAATCATCGATTGGCTGAGAGTCTTTCAACTCAGAGGCGAGACGCGAGGCATGGTCGAGCGAACGGCTATAGACCTGCGCGATATGACAACCGGCGTTCTGAAAAGCATGCGCCAGATGGGTGGCAACGTTGCCAGCTCCTATTATAACTATTTCAGGAAGCATCGGCTCGATTTACCAGCGTCCGATATGAATTTTCTCCCAAAGGAGTTTGTCGGGATCGACCGGACGACGCTCTTCGTCGATATGACCAAAAGTGACTATACATTCAATTCCCATCTCCTCGGGAATACCCAATATGTCGCGGACAACGACCTCGGAAGATTCGCCGCTCGCATCAAAGCGGTTGCGAACCTGAACCCAGCACGAACCAAGTCCCAGGTCAGCTGCCTGAAGGTGCATAAGCACCGCAGCTATCGAGGCATCTTCAACATATACATCAGTTAAAGTCGTATCAACCGCCACAACGACTGCAAACGCAGCCGACGAGAGCGGTTTCGTTCCGAACTGGCGACATTCGGCAAGACGCGCGAGCGTCTCCTTATCCTCAACGACAACAAACTGCCAAGGACGAACACTTTTTGATGAAGGTGCGAGCAAAGCTGCTTCAAGAATAGTCTTTACAGCATCTGCGTCAACGGGAGTGTCTTTATAACGGCGGATGCTGTGGCGTTGTAATAAAAGTTGATGCAAATTATTCATGATAATAGCGTGGATTGTCATTTACGACATACCCATGCAGATGAGTAGCTATCGGCAAGCAGGTCGGCAGCCGACAGAGCCTCACGGTAAGTCGCACCGGTTGCCGCATAAATACGATATCTGCCATCTTTGGCGAGTATGCCTAACTGTTTGTTTTTGGAATTAGCTATAAACTCGTCGGC
This sequence comes from uncultured Bacteroidales bacterium, assembly GCA_947175535.1. Lineage (GTDB taxonomy): Bacteria > Bacteroidota > Bacteroidia > Bacteroidales > Muribaculaceae > CAG-873. Next base: position 9,683 of record CAMWNF010000053.1, on the reverse strand, counting down.
ATCAGCTTCATTGACGAGTGAGGCAACGACCAGATAATAATTATCTTCGGGATTGAAACGGACAGAAGACGAAACCACATCTTGCTCAGTTGTGACACATTCGGTTAAAAGTCCCGCCTTATGCATTCTGACATATTCAGCATGCGCCGCTGTATCGACAACCTCACAGGCATCATCATGCGTGCGCAGATAAAGCGTAACTGCTGAAGTCGAATGACCGGGCATTTTGAGCAGAGGTGATTCCTTATGAGTACTGTCAGGTGCTGATTGAAAATTTTCAATACCGAGTGATGCATACTGAGCATTTTCAACCTCAATCGGTGTAGAAAGAACGAAGCCTAATGCAATAAGCACCACAAGCGATGCGGCAATTCTGGCGGCATAAGAAACATAGTCAACGATTCCCCGGGGCTTACGTTTGCTTTGATTCAGCGCAGATGCCGCTGCACGTTGTTTTGCCAATGTCGTTATCTCAACCATCGGAATTGATGGTAACCACATATAGTCAGGCGATAAGGCGGCAGCCGTTGAAGGCTCAAATGATAAAGTTCCTTCCGAAGAAACAAGTCTACCAGCCAAACCTAACGACAGGACACCGCATCTATCGAGTTCGCGGCGCATAGCCTCGACTTCCCCCGCCACAAGTGAACGCGCGGCTTCAAACGACAGCTCTTTTGAACGCACAACCGACGACACAAGCAAGCCATCGTTGTGATTGAGTGTTATATTGAACGAAAACGTCCGCGAAGGTGGCAACATCATTTCCGACGATTTGTCATAACGTGCAGGAAGACAATGCGCAAGCACTGCTCCAAGCCCCGGTATGACAACACAGTCATGTGTCACCAGAAGGTATTCGATATGGCGTATGATTTCATTCATGACTACAAAATTACTTCGTTTTTTTTATAATTCAAAACATTTTTTGGCTTTAGAGACCTATGATTTTAGTCTCAGATGACCTAACTTTGTTGCGGTCAACGTGACCGCAATTTTTCAACAAGTTATCAACATTAAAACAAATGATATCAATCGCACATCTGTTTCGCGGAATAACGGTAGGCATAATCCTGTTGCTTCCTATTACGCTTATTGCCGGCGCACTTAATCCGACAATAGAAGAGAACCCTTATTATCTTCTGATGGGCGAGGCTGAGAAAGCGATAGCGGAGGAAAACTATGAGGAAGCTGCCGCCAGACTAATCGATGCAATGGCGGTCGAACCTGATAATCCAGGCAATCTTCTGTTAATGACTAATCTCGGTATGATTTACTCCTGTCTTGACCGCGATTCACTGGCTCTCGCCACGCTTGACGATGTCAACAGACGCGCACCGAACATGACTGTCGCTCTGCTTAACCGCGGGCGTGTCAGGCTGAAAAATGACATGAACGAAGGGGCATTCGAGGATTTTTCACGTGTCATAGAACTCGATTCATTAAACAGCGACGCACGATATTTCAGAGGCATGATGGCTCTCTACGGTGGAGACCGGACAACGGCAGAAACAGATTTCAGCATAATAAAGGCAACGCAACCTGAAAGAATCAGGACAAATGCAGCTTTGGGTGCGCTGTATTCACTGACCGGTCGCGACAGAGAGGCCATAAAGTATTTTGAGCTTTTGATTGAAAAAGAACCTACTCCGGAGTATTTTGCCAGTCTCGCAGGCTGTTATCTCGCTGTGGAGGAACTAAGTGAGGCAGCCCGCGTCATCAATGAAGGATTGAAATTATACCGCAACGACCCTGAGTTATATTATTACAGAGCGTGGCTCAACCGCGACCGCTTCAGACTCGACGATTCACACGCCGACGCAAGACTCGCCATAAAATATGGAGCCAATCCGGAGAAGGTCAATGCACTCTACCAAAAACGAGATAAGAAGAAATGATAAGCATTAGAACAAAGAAGAATATAGCACTAACAATCACGGTGTTGGGTGCGTTTGTGCTGATAGCGCGTATATTACAGGCTGTATTAAGCAACGATGCAATGAGTCTGCGCGAATGGTTCAGGATATTCGCTGCAGCAGTCGTTACTGCGGGCATGTTCAGCATCTACCGAAATTTCTGCCGGAAAAGCTAATCAGCGTATATTCCGCTGCGACAACGCTCTGTGATAGCGCGCGGCATTACGGTTATGCTCCGCGATATCTGTGGCGAAATTGTGGTAACCCGAAAAATCCTCTTTAGCACACATATAGATATAATTGTGAGCAGGAGCGTCCAGAACAGCCTCAAGAGTCGAACGTTCCGGTATGCGTATCGGACCTGGAGGCAACCCTTTATATTTATATGTATTATAGGGAGAATCAACAGTGAGGTGGGTATTATAAATCCTTCGCAGACCGAAATCTCCAATCGCAAATTTAACCGTAGGGTCAGCCTGAAGGAGCATCCCCCGTTTCAGACGGTTAAGATAGAGCCGTGCGACCTTCGGACGTTCGTCCTTTTTAGCAGTTTCCTCTTCGACAATTGACGCTACAGTAGCGATACCTACAGGATTAAGTCCCATGGAAGCGGCTTTTGCCCTACGTTCTTCATTCCAGAATTTATCACGGATATCAGACAAACGTTTTACCAACTCGACTGCCGGTGTCGTCCAGAAAAATTCATAAGTGTCCGGAATAAATGCAGCCGGAAATTGAGCCTTGCGAAAACCTTTATGCGGCAAGATGGAATCACATGCCGCCATGAAATCATCAGCACCCCACTCCATTTTTGATGCGATGCGTTCGGCAAGCTGGTCGAGGGTTCGCACATTGTTGAATGTAACTTTTATCGGAGTCTGACGACCTGAACGAAGGCGGCGACTTATATCAAGCGCTCTATCACCCGGCTCGACAACGTATGAACCATGGGCGCGCGAGACATCCGCCCTATGAAGCCGCCACACGCTGAAGACATCCTCGCCGAATTCGCCGAGACGAGTCTGCAAACTATCTTTCATGGCACTCTCGTCTGTACCCGAAGGTAAATAGATTCTGACAGATTCTCCTTCGTAACGCGCATAGACTTTTCCGTAGACATACATGCCCGCTGCTACACAAATTACAAGAAGAACAGCGATGATGACTATAACTATTATACTGCGTTTCATTTCTTCTGGAACATGCGTGCTATATTTCGGCGGTCTTCGCGCTCTTTGATAGACTGACGTTTGTCATAAGCCTTTTTACCGCGTCCGATGCCAATCACAAGTTTTGCCAGACCACGGTCATTGATAAAAAGACGCAGCGGAACAATCGTAAAGCCTGTTTCCTTACCGGCTTTTTCGAGTTTGGCTATCTCTTTTTTATTCAGTAACAGTTTGCGGTCGCGTCGGGTGGCGTGATTGTTATATGTACCATAGAAATATTCGGCAATATACATGTTCTTGACCCACACTTCTCCATTATTAATATAACAGAACGTATCAGTCAGTCCGGCTTTGCCCTGACGCAACGATTTGATTTCCGTACCTGTCAGAACCAGACCGGCAGTAAAGGTATCGGATATCTCATAATCGAACGTCGCGCGACGATTCTTTATATTTATATCTTTTACGTTCATTCAGATAATCCTATGAAATGATTAGTTCGAGGAGAGAAAACAAGGCTATCGGAACCACAATAACCGCCAGAGCCGCGATACATAAAAATCTCAGTTCCGAACCCTGTTTAACCGACAGATATGTTGTGGCACGATACAATATCAGAGCGACAAACAAAGGCAGAAATTTGACCAGAGTGAGATCGGTCGGCAAAATATTCTCAATAATTTCGATAATCAACAGCAAACCGAGACCATAGATTATAAACGTGCTGAGTTTGGTCTGATTGACTTCCCCGTCAATAAAGTTTCCGATATAGTTGGATAAAATTATTCGACCGATGAAGAAGGAAACAAAATAAGAACCGAACAGAGCAATCGCCAACTCAAAAACCGTCAGAAATCCACCGCTGTTATGGTAAAACAGACGGATGAATTCGGAGGCTGCCGCAACACCGAGCAGCGGAAAAAACGCATCACGGAGAAGGTGCTCCGTCGATGCCAACGATGCAGAGACATCTTCCCACCCTTTAGCAGGTGCCAGAATAAGTTGAATAAGATTTTTCAGATATTGCAGCATTGTCACTTTTAGATTTTTCAGATACAAAGTTAGCAATTATCGGTCATAATTCAATCCAAATGACTATTTTTGTAGCCGATATTACAAAATACAGAAAACTGAATTTATTCTCATAAAGTTATGATCAGACGAATCGTATCGATTGCCGGCAAGCCCGGCCTCTTCAAACTTGTCAGCCAAGGCAAGAATATGCTTATAGTTGAATCACTCCAGACAGGCAAGCGCACTCCTGCCTACGCACGTGATAAAGTCATCTCGCTCGGCGACGTTGCAATCTACACCGATGAGGAAGACATGCCTCTCGCTGATGTCCTTGAAAAAATCAGCGCATTCACCGGCGGTCAGCCTATCGACGTAAAATCTTTTGCCGACGACGCGGCTATCCGCGCTTATTTTGCTGAAATTCTTCCCAACTTCGACAAAGACCGCGTTTACACCACTGACATCAAGAAACTTTTCAGCTGGTACAATCAGCTGATTGCAGCAGGGGTGACAAAATTCAAAGACGACGAAATAGCCGAAGACCAGGCTGCAGAAGCCGCTGAAAAAGCCGACGAAGAAAACAAGTGAGTCGGCTTGCCTGAAAACCATAACAAACAGTGCGTTGTTAAGATAGAACAACGCACTGTTTGTTATTTATCGCCATTATGACTGTCATGAAAAAATTATTTTTACTGTTAGCCCTATTCACAGCCGTTGTCGCGATCGCCGGCGCGTGGCAACCCGATACTCTCGGCGACGGTTACGAAATGAGATATGTCAATCAGGGAAAGGATTATAGCGGAGACGTCCGCTCAACCATCATAAGAAAAGATTCGAAATGCGGCGGCAAACGCGGCATATTATATATTCATGGCTATAACGACTATTTCTTTCAGAAAGAGATGGGCGACCGTTTTGTCGATTCGTGTATAAATTTCTACGCCGTCGACCTCCGGAAATACGGACGCTCTATAATGCCCGGTCAGAAGAAATTCGAAGCACGTGACCTTCACGAATATTACGCCGACATCGACTCGGCGTTGGCTCAGATGCACCGTGACGGTGTCGACGACATCGTCCTGATGGGACACTCGACCGGAGGTCTGATTTCCTCCCTATATATGCACGACCATCCCAAAAGCGATATAAAGGGACTGATACTCAATTCGCCTTTTCTTGACTGGAATTTCAAAGGCTTCATGAAAAAAGTGGCTATCCCAGTCTTCGGTTCGCTTGGCAAACTGTTTCCGCGCCTCTCCATAAGCCAGGGCGACGGCAACGGATATCAACAGTCGCTACTTAAACAATATCACGGCGAATGGGACTACAATCAGGACTGGAAGGTGTTCAAGCCCGAAAAAGTCGAGGCTTCATGGACAAGAGCTATCAGCAAAGCACAGAATGAATTGAAAAAAGGCGGCGACATCGACGTGCCGGTTCTGCTGATGCATTCGTCGGGAAGCGTGACCGGAGATGAATGGACGCCCGAATATCAGAAAAATGATGCCGTGCTCAATGTTAAGGATATTTCTAAAATAGGTCGCAAGCTGGGTAATGATGTTACAGAAGATACTATCACCGATGGTCTTCACGACCTGATGCTTTCCGCCCCTAAAGTTAGAGAGAATGCATATAAAAGCATATTTGACTGGCTGAGGGACAAAGATATATTCAATTGAAACTTTTTATCATCACCTGTCGGATTAGATTCAGCTATGGTTAAGTGAAAAATTTTAGGTAACTTTGCCATATCAAAAATCAGATAGAGTGAACACAACCGATAAAGAAACATGCCGCCAGCTGATTGAGTTGCTTGTCGCACACGGAGTATGCGATGTCGTTCTTTCACCCGGCAGCCGAAACACCCCCCTGATAATCGCGGCAAATCGCCATGAAAAATTGCGCACTCACGTAGTCATAGACGAACGAAGTGCCGCATTTTTCGGACTTGGTATTGCGCTCCAGACAGATAAACCAGTCGCATTAATCTGTACGTCAGGCTCCGCAATCCTTAATTACGGTCCGGCAATCGCAGAAGCATATTACCGCCGTGTCCCGCTGATAGCCATTTCTGCTGACAGACCAGAAGAATGGATTGACCAGGACGACAGCCAGACCATCAGACAGTATGGTGTATTGGAAAACATAGTCAAAGGCTCATTTGATATCTACGGCGACAACAGCGATAAAGTGCAACGCAGCTTTGCAAACAGAGCCATCAACGATGCTCTGATACTTGCAAAAAAAGGACCGCAGGGTCCTGTTCACATAAATGTCAGGCTTGATGAACCGCTCGCCGGGCTTGCCGCTCCCAAATCGACTGCCATACCAAAAATCGAGCTGATTGGCTGCGAGGAAATGGGATTAAGCGCTGCGATGTATGACACACTTGCCAAGCGAGTGGCAGGAAAAAAAATCATGGTCATCGCCGGCTTCGGTAAAGGGAGCGCGAGACTCGACAAAGCATTGGATGATTTTGTCAAAAAGACCGGGGCTGTAGTTCTTCATGAAGCTCAGTCAAATATTCATCCTGTTTTATCAATAGCACATATCGACGCAACTCTCACAACTTTTAACGATGAAGAAATCATAGAATTAAAACCGGATATCGTCATAAGTTTCGGAGGCGCAATCTTATCACGCATTATAAAAAAATATTTACGTAACTCTACAAAAAAGATTGAGCACTGGCACATAGCCGAAAGTCCAAACGCTATTGACTGTTTCCTGGCATTGAGCAAACGCATCGAATGTGAACCGACGTCATTTTTTGAAGGTCTGTCCAAAGCGTGTCCTCCCCCATTGACCACTTCCGGCAGTTATCTTAAATTATGGCGCGAGAAAGCAGCCCAGGCAAAATCCAAGTTACTGACTTTCTTCCAAAGTTGTCCATGGAGCAATTTCTATGCAATGGGACAGCTTATGAAGCTTGCACCGCGAAAATGGAATCTACATTTCAGTAACGGTACTGCAGTGAGGTATGCACAGCTTTTCGATTATTCAGCGTTTGTCAGAATAGAATGCAACCGGGGAGTCAGTGGAATAGACGGAGCGACATCGACAGCTATCGGTTCGCAATTGTATTATGATGATGTGACACTACTTGTCAGCGGTGATATGAGTGCTCAGTATGATATGGGAGCACTTGCCATGACAGAAATCACCCCGCGCTTCAAGATGGCGGTCCTAAACAATAATGGGGGCGGCATTTTCAGATATATAAAAACGACATCCAGCCTTGAAGAATGCGAAGAATGTTTCGCTGCTGACGTCAGGCTGCCGTTAAAAGAACTGGCTGAAGCGTATGGTTTCGCATATTTCGAAGCAAGTAACAAACAGGCTCTTGACAAGGTATTTTGCCTGTTTGCAGCGGAAGCCAAACGTCCTGCAATCTTAAATATCATCACTCCTGCACAGGAAAGTGCGGACGTACTTAGAGATTTCTTCACACGTGTAAAATAAATGAGCATGCGCAACTGGACAACAATAAAAGAATATTCAGATATTCTATTCGACTTTTATAACGGCATAGCAAAAATAACAATCAACCGCCCGGAAGTCTATAATGCTTTCAGACCTCAGACTAACGCGCAGATGCTTGATGCCATGGCATATTGCCGCGAACACCCCGAAGTCAGAGTTGTAGTGCTGACCGGTGCAGGCGATAAAGCGTTCTGCTCGGGAGGCGACCAGAACTATAAGAGCCGGGGCGGCTACCGCGATGCAGACGGCACCCCCCGTCTCAACGTCCTCGACTTACACAAAGCCATACGCAGCATTCCCAAACCGGTAATAGCGATGGTCAACGGTTATGCTATCGGTGGCGGAAATGTCCTGAATGTGGTCTGCGACCTTTCAATAGCATCTGATAACGCACGCTTCGGTCAGACCGGTCCGAAAGTGGGAAGTTTCGATGCAGGTTTCGGGTCATCGTACCTCGCACGTTGCGTGGGTCAGAAAAAAGCCCGTGAAATATGGTATCTTTGTCGCCAATATACAGCCGCAGAAGCTCTTGAAATGGGAATGATTAATAAAGTCGTTCCGTTCGACCGCCTTGAAGATGAGGTTGTCGAATGGTGCGAGACCATAATCAAACGCAGTCCGTTTGCAATACGAATGATCAAACGCGCGCTAAACGCCGAACTCGACGGACAGAGCGGTCTGATGGAGTTTGCCGGAGATGCCACCCTGATGTATTATCTTATGGATGAGGCTCAGGAAGGTAAAAACGCTTTCCTCGAAAAGCGCGACCCCAACTTCGACCAATTTCCTCAGTTTCCGGGCTAAATGATTAAAGCCTGCTGGAGCCGTTACACTTTGGATTTCCGCTTTCTCGCTAAAACTTCACGCGAAGAAATGCGGGCCAAAGACACATATTTTGTAAAAATTTTCGATACGGATAATCCGACGATTGAAGGCGTCGGTGAATGCGGACTCTTCAAAGGACTTAGTGCAGACGACGTTGCGGATTACGAGTATATACTGAGTGAGGCATGCCGCCACCCGCTTGACCCTCTGCCGGAAATGAGTTCTATCAGAATGGGCTTCGAAACTGCATTCGCTGACCTGAGGAATGGCGGCAAGAAAATAGTATTTCCTTCAGATTGGCAAAACGGAAAAACCGGTATAGAAATTAACGGGCTTATTTGGATGGGCGACAAAGCAACAATGCTTTCGCGTATCCAAGAAAAAATCGAGCGAGGGTTCAAAATACTCAAGCTTAAAATCGGCGGAATAGACTTCGGGGAAGAACTGTCGATATTAAAATTAATCAGAGACACTTACTCACCTGAGGACCTGGAAATAAGACTTGACGCAAACGGAAGTTTCACTCCCGAGAATGCATTGCAACGGCTTGACCGCCTCAGTCAATATTATATCCACTCGATTGAACAGCCGATACATGCAGGTCTACGTAAGCAGATGCTCTCCATCTGCCGGCAGTCTCCAATTCCAATCGCACTTGATGAGGAACTAATCGGTTATCGCAACGACAGTGAGATGGAATCCATGCTTGATGACATCAAACCTCAATACATCATTCTGAAACCTACTTTATGCGGAGGCTTCGAACGCTCTGATAAGTGGATTGAACTGGCAGAAAGGAAAAACATAGGCTGGTGGGCGACATCAGCGTTAGAATCCAACATCGGACTAAACGCAATAGCTCAGTGGATTTCGTCGAAAAATAATCCATTGGCTCAGGGACTCGGCACGGGCGAACTTTACCACAACAACATCCCCTCACCGATCTACATGTCAGGTGACACATTGAATTACGACATCAACTCGCGTTGGGAAATACCCGAACTGCCATGGCATCAGTAGAAGAATTTATGCGCGAGTGGCAATCGGAAAGCCGCTATATTGTCGCACACACTTCCGGTTCGACAGGAACGCCAAAGGAAATACACCTGCCAAAAGATGACATGAGGGCGTCGGCGCATGCTACAAATCTTCGCTTCGCAATCAATCAGAATTCAGTTCTCGCCTGCCCGCTTTCAATCGACTACATCGCCGGGAAAATGATGGTGGTGCGTGCTTTGGAAGCAAATTGCAAATTTATTCAACTGCCGGTAAGCAACAG
>CAMWNF010000052.1 GCA_947175535.1 uncultured Bacteroidales bacterium | reverse complement strand
TGCCGATGATAGGATAGGTCGTGTAATAACCCGATATGTCAGCTGAGAATGCCGATGCCCCCGTCGACTGGTCTCCCGCATATGAGTCTGAGAAGCCGAGGTCCGAATAGATATAGCGGAATACCACACCCATTGAGAACTTTTCGGAGAGTTTACGCGAATAGCCGACGTCGAACGACATTTCATAAGGATTGAGACTCTGGCTTCCCCCTGCGACGGGATTGGTCTGCACTTCGCCGAGCGAGAAATAGCGTAGCGATGCGCTTAGCGCCTGATTGTCGCCTTGTCCGATTTTCCAGTATCCGGCGAGGTTGGCGAGGAAGATGTCATTGACGAGTTTGCGCAACCACGGCGTATAACTCAGCGACACCGCTGCCGTGCTGTAGGCAAACGCATATTTCGACGGATTCCAGAACTGTGAGTTGGCGTCAGGGTCGGTTGCAGCGCCAAGGTCTCCCATCGATGCACCGCGGGCGTCGGGAGCGATGCTCAGCGACGTAACACCGGTGGTGATTGGGTTGAACTCGTCGTTCTTGATATTGTTCTCTGCATTGACTGCAGGAGCGCAAAGTGCCGCTGCAAGCAACATTATTATCGGAGTGCGCGATGAAAGTTTCATGGGCGTGTTATATGCTGATGATATAATATTAACTGAGAAAACTGACGATTATTGCGTCAGCGCGATGTTACCGCAATCTTGCGTGATGCTGTTGTGTAGTTCTCGCCGTCCGCTGTTACTGTCGCGCTGTAGACATAGATGCCCCGTGGCACACGTCTGCCCGTTCCGTCTGTGAGGTCCCAGGTGACAGGTGCCGAAAGATACATGTCGCTTCTTCCCGTCGACGTCTGCGACCACAGTTTGTGACCCAGCAGATTGTAGACCGAAATAGTGACCGTCAGCATGCTTTCCGGACGATTGTGAGAGAGATAGAAGTTCGCTTCCGTCGTAGCGGGGTTGACATCGGAGTAAACGTCGAACACTGTCGGAGCCAGACCTTCACGCACGAAGCAGTCTATCGTCTTGGTCGCCGAATTGCCGTTGGTGTCGAACACCCTGAAGCTTATCGTGTGATGTCCTTCGGTGAGCCCTTCCAGCGGATATGCGATTTCACCGGCGGGCGAACCGTCAGAAGCCGGAGTGTAATAATAGGGCACATCATTGAAACTGCGTTTCTCGTCGAGCATAACCGACATCTGGTGTCCGATTCCCGACATCGACAGATTAATGCCTACATTATCGTTGACACTTGCTATAAGAATAGGGTCGGCATTGACTTCATCGCCCGAACGGAACGTCGGATGATTGAGCGCAAGCATTTCGATTACCGGAGGCTCCTTGTCATCTGCCGCATCTTCGTCAAATCCGTAGACATAGCAGCTGTGATTGAGACCCGACGCTTCTGTCAGCCCGTCATCTGAGTATGCAGCCATCGATATTGTGGCTTCCCTGAAATTATCGCTGATTTCTGCCGGCATCGAGACAGACAGTTCAAACTGTCCGCCGACCACACGGCAAGAGCCGGAGTAAAGTTTCTCCCCATGTTCGTCAAACGGTCGCATCGTCTCATATTCACTGCCTTCGAGCACTGTCGAACGGTCTGCATCATAGAGGTCGAGCAGTAGAGTGCCGTTGAAATCTGGAAGAGAGTTACCCTCCGCATCGGTCACCGAACCCTTTATTGTCACCCGACCTCTCGCCGGTAAGATAATCTGCTCGGCTCCCCCAGCGGCTATACCGTCTACCGACTCAATCGTCACGATATTGTCCGGTGTGGCGAGACGCAACGCAGGGTCGCCCATAAACACGTATCTTAGACGGTTCTCGTTGTTGATGATTTCTCCTTCTTTTCCACTGTCGTTGATTGACCGGATATTATTTTTTGCGCGGCGGTAGATTTCCCCTAAAGTAAGAAGACGACCCTCATCGTCGCGGCGACTCACCTCTTTGCCTATTGCGTTGGTGAAATATCCGTTGTAGGTGATATAGACCGGGCGCGTGGCGCTTATCATGCCGATGACACCTCCGTTGTTTTCATACATCATTATCTCACCGCCGCTCTCGGTGTTCGAATCCCACCGCAGGAAGTTACATGTCGCAGCATAGAGAAATGGCAGATGACGGAGATACATGCTGTTGATGTCGGTGTAGGTCAGCATCCCGTCCGATGTCCATGAATGGTTGGAAGCGTGTCCGACAAACGTCCACCATGCCACACCGTCGTTGAGCGTGCGGAACATTTTATCGCGTGCCGACTGATAGACCCCGTTGGATTTCTCGAATGCCGGAAGATACACTTTTTCAAGAATGAAAGGAGAGTTCTCATTTTGGTCTACACCGTTCATGAACCATTCGGTCTGCTTGTAGTGAACGCCTCCGTCGAGGTCATCAGCCAACGCCATGATTCTGTTTTTCCATGCTCCCGGCTGTGAGCGGCGCACGTAGTCGATGATTTTGTCCGTTATGCTTTTTGCCGTAGATGCGCTTGTGACAGGGATTCTGCCGACAGCGACCGACAGCTTGTCATAACCTAACCGTGAGCCGGAACCGTCTTCAAGCATGGCTATGAAATCGTCCGTGGCAAAGCCTTCTTCAGGGTCGAGCGACTGCCAGTCGTCGCGTTGCTGCCATGCCGGCAGTGTCATTGCCCCGAGATCTCGCACTCCCGAAGTCAGATGCCGCTCGTCATAAGTCATTCTCCCCATCAGCAGTACATAGCGCAGTGGCGACCCTTCAGCCGCCCCTCGGTCATAGACCATTTTCATATATTTTCTCAGACCTGACACATCTGACGCGCCCGAACTGAATTCGTTGTAGACTTCCTCCGCATCGACCACGCGCACCGTCATATTGTCCGGCGCGCCACGATGGAGTTCGGCGATGCGTTCCGCCTGACTTCTCCAGGCAGGATGAGTGAAAATTATCATGTCAGCCGCTCCCTCTGCGTGGAGGTTCTGGTTTGATATGGTTCCGACAAGTTCAGGCGCGGGCATGTTGGCACTCTCAGCCCAGGCGCAATAATCGCGTGAGCCTGCCGATGAAGCAGTCCAGACAGCGTTGTTTCCTTCGATGGCGAAGTCAACTTCCTTTATTTTGGCAGGTTCGGTCACATCCCATATGCTAACCCATTTTGACGCGTTTCCCAGACTGAGCGCGCGGTCAGAGGTCGTGAATGACAGAGGCGAGGATGACGGCAGAGTCAGTTCGCGCTCGTAGTTGACCGCGATATAATTGAGCCATGCGTTATAGATGATTGTCGATGCTGAATGAGTGATGGTGAGCTCGAGTTTGTTGCCTGGATTATCGATGGTGTGGGTGGTTTTTCCCTCGACACCATGAAATTCCCCGCTTTTGGTCGTCGCCGCAATCGCATCCGAGGCAATCTGCGGCAACTGTGTGCCGTTGGCTGAGAAAGTCAGCTTTGAAGCTGAGTTATATGTTTTGGCGATAAACGACGTGCGGAAAGTCAACGGACCGCAGATACCCGGCAGGTCGAAGTTGAAACGACGCGTCGGAGTATAGCGGAAGTCTTCACCGACAAGCAGTTGTCCGCATTCGCCCGGCGAAACAAGGTCTTGTTCGTGCTGAAGTCTCTCTGTGAAAGTTGTCACAGGGTCGTTTGCTCCGGGAGTACCGGTTTTCGGTAGAGCGGGAATTTCTTCCGAGTTCTCTGTGACGAAATAATAACCTTTGGTCGAGTAGGGGTTCGAACGGCGTACACTCATGTTGTCACCTTCCCATGTGTGAGGTCCTACGGCATAAAACACGACAGAACCGTCGCTTGATGTGACCGATTTCACGAGCGGAAGATCGTCGATATAATTCTGCTCGGTAAGGGCATCAGCGATACGCTGACCTCCGTAACCGTATATTCTGACAGCCGCAGGGTCTGAAAAACCCCATTTTCGCAGCGTGGCGGCAGGAATACGGTGCATCCCGCTTTCATCGACGGAGATTTTTACCCATCGTCCTTCGGAAAGCACTGACTCTGAAGCGTAGTGCGAAAGATCGAGAGCCAGACCCGTTACGGTGCTCAGCGCCAAGGTGAATAATGTTATCAGTCGGAAGAGAATATATTGCTTCATTAATAAGTCTGTGTATCAGTGTAATTATTCTAACGCAGTGTTTTGCCATTTATTGCGTGGCTGTCGCATTTATCACAGGCTGACATCGTTCAGCCATTGTTCCCAGGTCAGGCTGTCGCCGTTAAAGGTGTTGAGGTCGACAAAACCGTCGACACCGTCGACCCGGCTCTGATGGCTATGCTGCCAGAGCAGCCAGTTGTCGGAAGTCATAGGTGGATTGGTGAAAGAGCATACCCACACGGGCAATTCTTCAAACCGATTTTTGATAAAGCGGGTATAACCCTGTTTATTGGTGTAAAGTATCACTTTATTGCGCGAGCCTTCGAGGGCGAATATCATTCCTCTCAGAGCTTCGACGACTTTTTCGGTTTCATATCCGTCGGGGTTGCCCCATTCTTCCACGTCGATTGCCAGCGGAAGGTCGAAAGTAAGGGAGTCGACGGCATTGAGAAAATTTCTGCCCTGTTCATAGCCGTCACGGTCGAAACGAAAGAAATGATACGCCCCGACTTTGATGCCTGACTGACGGGCTTTTGCGTAATTCTCATGAAATCTCGGGTCGCGGAAATCAGCTCCTTCCGAGGCTTTGAGGAAAACGAAATTCACACCGTCAGCTGCCACTTTTTCAAAATCGACCTCGCCGTTGTGTGCTGACAAGTCAATCCCGATTACAGGAAACCGTTCTCGCTCGACATCGACGTGAGGTTCTCTGCTCGAGAGTAACCTGCTGAATGCTACATAGAAAATTCCTATGGCTGTCAATGCTATCAGGCAGATGGCTATGTAACGCGCACCTTTGTTCATATTACAAATTTACTAAAAAATCCCCGATAATGCAAATATGACGTTCCAGACTGTGAATCTGTTGGCAGGTCTTTTGAAGTTTTTTTGGTGATTTCGGTCGGATGTCTTAAATTTGTAGTTAAATGCATTAATCCGTATCGTTATGGAAACGAAACAGGCTATGTCTCCCGCTGAAGAGGAGCGCATGATTGAAGAAGCGTTCCAGGATGTTCTTGACGGCTATCTGAAGAGTAATCACCGAAAGAAAGTCGAGATTATAGAGCGCGCCTTCCGCTTTGCCAAGGAGGCGCACAAGGGCATACGCCGTCGTTCGGGCGAACCTTACATTCTCCATCCTATCGCCGTGGCGAAGATAGCGAGTCAGGAAATAGGTCTTGGTTCCACTTCAATTTGTGCCGCATTGCTCCATGACGTCGTAGAAGATACGGATTATACTGTCGAGGACATCGAGCAGCATTTCGGCAAGAAAATCGCGCAGCTCGTCGAAGGACTAACCAAGATTTCCGGAGGTATATTCGGTGATAAAGCGTCGCTTCAGGCTGAGAATTTCCGTAAACTCTTGCTCACGATGAGCGAGGATATCCGAGTGGTGCTGATTAAGATGGCTGACCGTCTCCACAACATGCGCACCCTCGGTTCGATGGCTCCTAACAAACAGTACAAGATTGCAGGCGAAACCCTCTATATCTATGCTCCGCTTGCCCATCGTCTCGGTCTGTTTGCCATAAAGACCGAACTGGAGGATTTGAGTTTCAAGTATGAGCATCCTGCCGCATATGCACGCATTGCGGAGCAGATAAGGGAGAGTGAGGCGCGACGTGCGGCTGTCTACAGCGACTTCTCGGCTCCTATAAAGGAAAAACTTGACGAGATGGGACTCGTCTATGATGCTAAGGCACGCCTCAAATCGGTCTATTCCATCTGGAACAAGATGGAGACAAAACATGTGCCGTTCAAGGAAGTTTACGACCTTTATGCCATGCGCATAGTCTTTGACTGCGATGACCAATCGAAAGAAAAGGCAATTTGCTGGGCGATATATTCAGCCATAACCGATATTTATAAGCTTCATCCCGACCGTACACGCGACTGGATTGCGGTGCCTAAGGCTAACGGTTATCAGGCTCTTCACCTCACAGTGATGGGTCCTGACGGTAACTGGGTGGAGGTGCAGATACGTTCGCGCCGCATGGACGAGATTGCCGAGAAGGGGTTTGCTGCCCATTGGAAATATAAAATCGGCGAGAGCGATGAAGAGTCCGAACTCAACGTTTGGCTTCGCACAATCAAAGATATCCTTGATAACCCCGAGCCAAGTGCCATCGATTTTCTCGATACACTGAAACTGAATCTTTTTGCCTCCGAGATAGTCGTGTTCACTCCGAAAGGCGAACTCCTGACCCTGCCGTCCGGAGCGACAGTGCTTGACGTGGCGTTCGCTCTTCATAGTGAGTTGGGTATCCATTGCATAGCAGGCAAAGTCAACCACAAACTGGTGCCGCTCAGCCATAAACTCAGTAGCGGCGACCAGGTCGAGGTTCTTACTTCAAAATCCCAGCAGCCTCAGCCCGAGTGGGAAAGTTTCCTTATCACCGCAAAAGCGAAGACACGTCTGCGTCAGGCTTTGCGTAAGAATCGTCAGCCTGTGGTGGCTGAGGGCAGACGCCTGCTTGCCGAGTGGTTGGAAACTCATGATATTCCCGACAACAATGCTGTGATAAGCAAACTTCAGGGCACGTTCCATGTCCCCAACCGTGAGGAACTTTGCTATCAGATAGGAGCGCAGGAGATTGTTCTCGGCGAATTTCTGGTGAAAGGTCTTAAAAAACAAGCTGAATCACAGTCGAGCGGGATTTTCTCAAAACTGCTGAAATTCAATCGTAAATCTCCGTCAAAAGAAAGTGATAACACCGACGAGCCGTCGCCCCGTCAGGAAATCAACACCAAGGAAACTTATGAGTTGCATTCAGATGAAAACGGTTCCAATTATAAAATCGCTGAGTGTTGCTGTCCAATTCCCGGTGATGAAGTGATGGGCTTTATCGATGACAACGGCGAAGTCGTCGTGCATGCGCTTAATTGTCCGCGCGCTCAGGTGCTGAAAGCCGGTTTCGGTCCGCGCATCGTCGCTACACGTTGGGAACGCGTGTCAGGCAAATCGCTTGCTCATGTAAGGATTGAAGGTATCGACCGTCACGGCATACTGCAGGAACTTATACAGATGATTTCGACAAACATGGTGATTGATATACGTAAACTCGACATCGAAGCTCACGACGAAGTGTTTGAATGTGACCTGTGGGTCAGAGTCGGAGATGTCGGGGTGGTAAGCTCACTCTGCGATAAAGTGAAGACCATCGACGGAGTTCAGAGCGCAGCCCGTATCCACTGAAAACATAGAAATTCATAAAGATGCACAGACAGATATTGACACGATTGAGCAAACGCGGTATGGCGGGCAGACTGCTGGTCTGCATGGCAGCCGCTATACTCATCACATACTTTTACCCCCATCCCGAGTCGAGCCATTACAATTACGAAGAAAATCGTCCGTGGAACTATGCCAAACTGATTGCCCCCTTCGATATTCCTATCCACGCCGATTCTGCTACAATACTCGCAGCACGTGATTCGCTCGAGGCGCGCTTCGTTCCCGTCTATCAAATCAGTCAGCTTATGATTGATTCTGTGGTGAGCGAGTTGCCGCAGGTCGAAGGCAAGAATTACCGCAATGAACTTGCCGCAAGACTCCGCAAGATTTATTCGGCAGGTGTCGTCGATGCACAGACACGAGAAAAAATCGCAGCCGGCAAACTTCCTAAAGTGCGTGTGCTTGAGAAAAATGTACTCAGCGAGATGTCGACAGCTCATTTCACATCGCCCAGAGAGGTGTATGTGAAGCTCGATTCTACAATAACAGACGAAGGTCTGCATAAGTATTTCACATCCGTCGACCTGGGTGATATACTTCGTCCTAATATCATATACAACGAGGCTGAAAGCCGCCGGCACTATGACTACGATTATCTGACTCTTACTGCCGACCGCGGTGTAATCCAGCAGGGGCAGACAATCATCGACAAAGGCACCATCATCAGCCCTCAGGATTTCACCAATCTGCGCACCTACGAGCGCATGCTCGAGGCAAGCATCACCAAAGCAGGCAAAAGCGACTGGCTCATGCTCGTAGGACAGTTTGTCTACGTTGTCGGTCTTCTTGCCATCCTATTCGGTTATCTCCTTCTGTATAACAGGAAGATTTACTCTGACATGCGTGCCTATGTATTCGTCCTTGCCATGATAACGATATTCTTCCTCGTGGCTCTGGCTTTGAACACATTCGTTTCATCGGGTATATATATCGCTCCTTTGACGATAGTTCCGGTTCTGGTTCTCGTATTTTTTGATGGACGCACCGCACTGATGGTTTCAGCCGTCATGACATTGGTCTGCGCTGCGATAACGTCTTTCCCGCTCGAATTCATATTCCTTCAGTTCACAGCTTCGGCGGTTGCCGTCTATTCGCTGCGTCAGCTCAATCAGCGCTCACAGCTCCTACGCACCGCATCGTTTGTAGCGGCGGCATATCTTCTGTCTTATGTAGCCCTCGAATTGCTGATGAACGGTACATTCGAAGGCTTCTCATGGAGAATGATAGTTTATCTTGCTGTTAACGCCGCCCTGACATCAATGGCATATGTGCTTATGTCAGCCGTCGAACATGCTTTCGGCTTCATCTCAGGTGTGACTCTGGTCGAACTTGCCGACACAAACAATCCGTTGCTGCGCAAGCTCAACGATGAATGCCCTGGCACATTCCAGCATTCGCTCTCGGTCAGCAACCTCGCTTCAGATGCGGCGAAGCGTATCGGAGCCAACGAGCAGCTTGTACGCGCAGGGGCGATGTACCATGACGTGGGCAAGCTGAGCAACCCTGCGTTCTTCACGGAAAATCAGCACGGTGTTAATCCTCACGACGCACTTCCTCCTGAACAGAGCGGCAAGATAGTCGTAAATCATGTAATCGACGGTCTCCGTCGTGCCGATAAGGCAGGGCTGCCTGATGTAATCAAGGATTTTATCCGTGAGCATCATGGCAGGGGCAAAGCCAAATATTTCTATTATACCTGCTGCAAGCTCCATCCCGATGAAAATGTCGACCCGGCTCCATTCTCTTACCCTGGACCTAATCCGCAAAGCCGGGAGACTGCCGTACTGATGATGGCGGATGCTGTCGAAGCCGCGAGCCGTTCTCTTCGTGAGCATACACCTCAGGCAATCTCCGATTTGGTTAATAAGATTATCGACGGTCAGATTGCCGATGGCATGTTTGACGAGTCGCCACTCGAATTCCGCGACATCCCTGTAATAAAAGAGGCCTTCATCAAGAGACTCAAAACCATCTATCATTCGCGCATCGTCTATCCCGAAGCGCCTAAAAACGCCGAACGTCCGGCTGCGACGAGCGATGACCGGTAAGCCGCGCCTTAATTTCAATGTGCTTTTTATCGTGATTGCCTTACTGGCGGTCACAGCAGTGTTTTCGGCTTGCAGCAGCAAGAAAAACACTGCAGCCCGTCGTCAATACACGGCTTTCATCACACGCTACAATATCTATTATAACGGCGATACTCATTTCAAGGAGACCCTTTCCGACATGGAAAGCAAATATGAGGATGATTATTCGTCACGTATGCTTTTCATGCATCCGGTCGAAGCGAAGAACGACCCGCTCGCACCCCAGCCATCGGGCGATTTTACACGCTCGATTGAAAAGGCACAGAAAGCGATACAGCTGCGCTCCATCAAGCAGCGTCCTGCAAAGAAATCGGGTAAGAGTCGCGACGAAGCCTACAAAGAATGGATGAAACGCGACGAGTATAATCCGTTTCTCCATAACGCATGGATGATGATGGGACGCAGTCAGTACTATAACGGCGATTTTCTCGGAGCTGCTTCCACTTTCTTCTACATCAGCCGCCATTTCACATGGCTACCCAACACGGTTACTGAAGCAAAGTTATGGCAGGCGAGGAGCTATGTATCGCTGGGATGGCTGTTTGAAGCCGAGATGATTCTCACCCGTATAAAGCCCGAAGAGCTTGTCAACAAGACTCTCAAGGGACTTTATGATTTCTCGATGGCTGACTGGTATCTGAAGAGTGAGGACTATGCGGCTGCTGTTCCATATCTCACCGGAGCGATAAAAGCGGCTGACGGCGCGCAACGTACCCGCCTGTATTTTCTCCTCGGACAGGTCTATACGCGTCTTGACCGTAAAGCGGATGCTTATGAGGCATATAAAAAGGCTGGCAGCGGGGCATCGGCATCTTATCGCACGAAGTTCAACGCGCGCATAAAGCAGAGCGAAGTCTACGAAGGCGATGATATCACCCCCGAGGTAAAGGCTCTCCGGCGTATGACCCGCTATGACCGCAACAAGGAGTATCTCGACCAGATTTACTATGCTATCGGCAATCTCTATCTTTCGCGTGGCGACACTACTGAAGCCATATCCAATTACCGACTGGCTGCCGAGAAAAGCTCACGCTCGGGTATTGACAAAGCGATTACGCAGATACGTCTGGGCGGTCTTTATTTCGACAGAGGAGAGTATGAGCTTGCCCAGCCTTGTTATGCAGAGGCTGTGCCTATGTTGCCTAAGACTTATCCCGACTACAAGGAGCTGGTAAAGCGCAGTGACGTCCTTGATGAACTTGCCCTGTACTCTGAAAATGTCAATCTGCAGGATTCACTTCTGCGTCTCAGTAACATGACGCCCGAACAGCAGCTCGAAGTGATAAACAAAATTATCGCTGAACTTAAAAAGAAGGAGAAAGAAGAGGCGGAGGCAGCCGCGCGTGAGGAATATCTCGCACAGCGGGAAGCTGAAGGCAGTGCGTTCGGCAACAATGCGGCGGCACCAAACTCGTTTACTATAAATTCCGACAATTCGTGGTATTTTTATAACGCTGCGACCCGTAATGCGGGACGCTCGGAATTCCAGCGTCGTTGGGGCTCGCGTAAACTCGAAGATGATTGGCGCCGACGCAACAAAGCCTCGTTCAATCTTGATTTCGGCGACAGCGGAGACAATTCCGAAGACGAAGATGATGAAAGCGGAGAATCCTCAGAGAATGTCGAGGACGCGCGTAATGCAGAACCGGCAAAGGCTGACGACCCGCACTATCCTGAATACTATCTCGCGCAGATACCGAAAGATGATGCTGAACGCGCGACGGCTAACGATATCATCCAGGAGGGGCTTTATAACATGGGTGTAATCCTTAAAGACAAACTTGATGACTATTCGGCTGCCGAGCGCGAATTTGACCGTCTGCTTGACGACTATCCTGACAATATCTATCGTCTCGATGTTTATTATAATCTCTATCTGATGTATATGCGTGCGGGAGACCCGGTTCGTGCCGAGCGATATCGTCAGCTGATTTTGTCGGATTTCCCCGATTCAAAATATGGCATTGCTTTGCTCGACCCTGATTATATCGACAATTTGCGGAAGATGGACGAGCGGGAGGCGCAGCTCTATGATAAGGCATATAATGATTATCTTAATAACCGTAATTCGGAGGTGCATGATGCTTATAGGATAATGTCAGAGCAATTCCCGATGAGTAAGATAATGCCTAAGTTCATGTTTATCGATGCGTTGGCTTATGTAACCGAGAAGCAACCGGAAAAATTCGCAGAAGTCATAAGGAACCTGCTTGAGAGATATCCCGATACAGACCTGACCCCGACCGTTGCATCGTGGCTTAAAGGCATACAACAAGGCAGGAAGCTGCACTCGCCCGAGAACGGAAACATTCGCGGAATGATATGGGACCTCAGGCTTGGTAACGACAGTATTGCCGTGGATACCCCTATAGAGTTTGACCTCAATCCTGATAATTCACAGTTGCTGGTGATGGTCTTTGATGCCGCCGACGTTCCGACAAACGAACTGCTTTTCGAGATAGCCCGACATAATTTCCGGTCGTTCGTCGTTAAAGATTTTGACCTCGAGCAGATGAATTTCGGTCGGCTCGGCATGATTGTAATCCGTGGGTTCGCCAATCTTAACGAACTTAATCATTACCGTCAGGTAATGGCGGATTCTCCCGATTTCAAATTGCCGCGAGGAGTGCGCCCGGTCGCCATAAGTTCTGCGAATTTTGAGAAAATGCTCAACGAAGGACGAACGTTTGATGACTATTTCCGTTATCTCGAAGAACAGAACTATGTAGATGCACAGGCAGGCTTGCTCGAACCGGAAGAAATCAAAACTCTCGAAGAAGCGGATGCCGCCGCAGCAGCTGAAGCGGTGTCTGACGAGTCTGATGAGTCTGACAAGTCTGACCTGACAGACCAGTCTGAAGTTAAACCTGTAGAGTCGCGACCTGCCGCGACCGCCAAAGAGCAGAATTCAGAAAAACCTGCCGAAAACCAAAAAACAGAAAAGCCGGCTCCTAAAGTAAATAATCAGCCGCCTGCAATCGAACCCGGTAGTGAAGGCGACGACCCGCTCCTCGAAGATTAACATTAACATTTTTGATAATGACATCACAATCACAACACCGCATATTATGGGCTGACGATGAAATCGACCTTCTGAAGCCACACCTGATGTTTCTCCGCAACAAGGGATATGAACTCGTCACCGCCAACAATGGCAGTGATGCGCTTGCGCTGACTGAGAGCGAGCCGTTTGACCTCGTTATTCTCGACGAGAATATGCCAGGTCTGACAGGTCTCGAGACTCTCTCACTTATCAAACAGCGACAGCCCCACCTCCCTGTCATAATGATTACCAAGAGCGAGGAGGAAAACATCATGGACCAGGCTGTCGGGAGCAAGATTGCCGATTATCTTATCAAGCCGGTCAACCCGAGTCAGATACTGTTAGCGATAAAAAAGATACTCCACAGCGACCGGCTCGTAGCCGACCAGACTACCCAGGACTATCGTCGGGATTTCGGAAATATCTCCGCGCAGATTAATTCGGCGAGCACAATCGATGACTGGTATGCGCTTTATGATAAACTTGTCTATCGCGAACTCGAACTCGCCTCAGCCGATACCAACATGGATGAACTTCTTGAAATGCAGAAAGTCGAGGCTAACTCGGAGTTCAATAAATTCGTCCGTCGGAACTACGAGACCTGGGTGACCTCAGAAGACGATGATGTCCCGCTCATGAGTCCTAAAGTTTTTTCTCGACGTGTATTTCCTCTGCTCGATAAAGGCGAAAAAGTATTTTTTATCCTCATAGATAATTTCCGTCTCGACCAATGGCGAACAATCAAACCTCTCCTGACCGATTTATTTAATATTGAAGAGAGTCTTTATACATCAATCCTTCCGACAGCTACGCAGTATGCCCGTAACGCCATTTTTTCAGGTCTGATGCCGCTCGGCATAGCCAAGATGTTCCCTGAACTTTGGGTTGATGAAGATTCGGAAGAGGGTAAGAACCTCAACGAGTCTCCTTTGATTGCGACCCAGTTCGAGCGCTACCGCCGCCAATGCAAATTCTCATATAATAAGATTAACGATACAGCTTCGGGCGAGCGTCTGATCCGTGATTTTGCACAGCTCGAACGCAATGACTTGAATGTCGTTGTATTCAACTTCATCGACATGCTCTCACATGCCCGCACCGAGTCAAAAATGATTAGAGAACTTGCCGCATCCAACGCAGCCTACCGTTCTCTGACAGAATCATGGTTCAGACATTCATCGGCATACGAATTTTTCAAGGTCATTGCCTCCAAAGGTTATAAGATTATCCTCACCACTGACCACGGCACTGTCCGTGTCGACAATCCGATAAAGGTAATCGGCGACCGCAACGTAAATACTAATCTGCGTTACAAACTCGGCAAAAACCTCAACTACAACCCCAAACAGGTCTATGAAATTAAGCAACCGACGCGATTCGGCTTGCCCTCTCCCAATGTTTCGACGACCTATATCTTCGCAACAAACCGCGATTTCTTCGCTTATCCTAATAATTACAATCATTACGTTCAATATTACACCGACACATTCCAGCACGGCGGCATTTCCCTCGAAGAGATGCTTGTGCCGCTGATAACATTGTCGGCAAAGTAAAATTCAGAAATATGACAACAATCCACGTTGACTCTCTCGAACAGCTTCCTGCTGCCGCCGATAAATTTGTCGAAACCATGGGCGACGCCA
The DNA here is from genome assembly GCA_947175535.1 of uncultured Bacteroidales bacterium. Lineage (GTDB taxonomy): Bacteria > Bacteroidota > Bacteroidia > Bacteroidales > Muribaculaceae > CAG-873. Next base: position 3,250 of record CAMWNF010000052.1, on the reverse strand, counting down.
CCGTCTACGCTTTCTATGGCGATATGGGCGCGGGCAAGACAACATTCATCAACGCCCTCAGCCGCCGTCTCGGCGTAGAGGACGATGTGACCAACTCTCCGTCGTTCGCCATTATCAATGAATATAGGTCTGACACGACTGCCGAACTGATTTATCATTTTGACCTTTACCGTCTCGAAGATATAGAAGAAGCTCTTGAAATCGGGGTTGAGGATTATTTCGATTCGGGTGCTTTGTGTTTCCTCGAATGGTCTGAACGCATAGCCGATATTCTCCCTGACGATACTGTCCGTGTCGACATCCGCGTCAACGACGATAATTCCAGAGATATTATCATCAACGACTGATGAAGCCGGAGATAATCTGGGTTGACGAAGCAGCTTCCACAAATTCATTGCTCGCGACGCGTTGCGGCAATCTGCCTCACGGAGCGGTGATTGCGGCGCGTCGACAGACTGCCGGTCGCGGTCAACGAGGAAACTCGTGGGAGTCGGAACCGGGAGCCAACCTTACGTTTTCGATGCTTCTCCGACCGACGGCGATAACTGCCGTCGCTCAGTTTGAACTGTCGATGATAGTTGCTCTCGGCGTATGCGATGCGCTCACCGCCGCGAGCGGATTGGATTTCCGTGTCAAATGGCCTAACGACATTTATGCCGGCGATAAAAAAATCTGCGGAATCCTGATTGAAAACAGTCTTGAAGGACGGCGCATCGGCAGGTCAATCGCGGGCATTGGCATAAATGTCAATCAACGTCAATTCCTCAGCGATGCTCCAAATCCCGTTTCTCTTGCAAATCTCACTGATTGCTCCTTTCAGCTTGAACCGTTGCTTGACAGCGTATGCCGAGCGATACTTGAGCGGATGGAAACCTATGAAGCCGCTCCCGTGCCTGAATTACTGTCGAAAGAATATCGTTCGCGTCTGTGGCGAGGAACCGGTTTTCATCTGTGGAAAGACGCTGCGACAGGCGAGGATTTCGAGGCGGAGATAGCCGATGTGGCGGTCAACGGACTGCTTACACTTTGTGACCGTCAAAACAAACAGCACGTCTACGCTTTCAAAGAAGTTTCGGCTGTCTTGTAGAATTTATTGAAAATATGTTATATAACATATTGTATTGCACAACATTTTTGACGGCTTGTCTGTTAATCATATTAAAACCATTATAATTCAAATATATTATGTCTTACAAAATTGCTCAGATTGAAGGTATCGGTGATGCCTACGCTGAAAAACTGAAAGCTGTCGGTGTTGCTACTACCGAAGAACTGTTGAAACGTGCCGCTACTCCCAAGGGTCGCGAAAAACTCGCTGAAGAAAGCGGTATCTCAGAAAAACTTATTCTCAAATGGGCTAATCACGCCGACCTCTTCCGCATCAAAGGCATTGCAGGTCAGTTTGCCGAACTCCTCGAAGCAGGTGGTGTTGACACAGTGAAAGAACTCCGTCACCGCGTAGCTGCCAACCTTTATGCAAAACTCGTTGAAGTTAACGACGCAAAGCACCTCTGCAAACGCGTTCCCGCTGAAAAAGAACTCCAGCGCATGATTGACCAGGCTAAGGAACTCGCTCCGGTGATGACTTACTAATCAAAATCAATTATAAAATTAACGGCGTGTCAAAATCATTTTTGATACGCCGTATTTTTTTGTAGAGTTTTTAATATTCGAGACTGACGTTGTCGACCAGAAATTCTGTTCCGACGGTTCCTACATAAGGTTCGCCGCTACCGGCTGAAAACATGACCATAATATGAGTTGGCGTGGCGTCTGGCGAATCCCATCCGACTTCTTTCACCGGCACATTTTTCCCTTTAGAATTGCGTGCGCAATAGCTCTTTTCTTCGGTCAGCAGATTCATATGCGGTCTATAAAAATCCTCACCGCTGATATCGCCGTAGTGAATTACGAGATGATGATTGTTGACCCAGTCGGGTGTTGTCTTTGACAGCAGTTCGCGACCGGTGCCGACACGTTTCGCATACAGATTTCCGTCAGCGTCTTCCCACCTCCGCTGAAGATAGACGAATACCTCTGCCTTGTCGCTTCCTGGCAGGGTCTTTTTGCTTCCGAAACCTGACGAATAAAGGCGAGTGCCGTCGGCAGGGATGAAAAGTTTATAATCGTAGACAAGTGCTTTGGGGCGTTTGGTGAACGGTACACCCATTTCCATTTTAGAGTAGGGGTCGCTTGTTGATTTTAGGGGTTCGAACATCTGTCCGAGAAACATTGTGCCGGCGACCACCACGTCGATATTGATAATGCCTATTGCCTTGCAGTTCTCGATGCGCGTTGTCAGTTTTGCACATAGATTACCAGGAGAGCGCTGTTCGGGAAAGATGGCGTTGCTTGTCTTTGTTATGCCGCACACCTTTGCCATCACATTTGACGTCGCCCATGGCGAGCCACCGAGATTGACATACGGTTTGTCTCCGTCGATTGTCTGCGTCGGACCTATCGCATAGACCTGATGGGTATGACCGCCTATGATATGAGACTCCTGGATGTTGCGTGTCACCCAGTTATTGAAATCGCCGTAGCGTATCAGTTCTTTTTTGCCGGTCTGACCGTAAGCCTGACTGCCTGCGGCTGATATTATGAGCGAGGAAAGTATGATATATAACGACAGGGAAAATCTCTTTTTCATATATAATAAATACATAGTTGAACGACACGAAAAGTGATGCAAAGTTAATCTAATAATTTATTATTTCAACCCTCGGACTGTCGTATCGGTTCGGATTTGCGATAAATAGGACAACTTTTGGGTGTTTTTATCCAAAATGCAGCATCCCGGCTTTGCTAAGCCGGGATGCGCGATATAGGATGTGGGTCTGATAAAAATTATTCCTCTGTTGTTGGGTGAACCGGGTCAGGGTTTGTGTCAGGCTGTTCGTGTGCCGGTAAAGCCGGCGGCATATCGAACAGGTCGATTTTGATTTTCCCGGATTCCGGTTCTGCGTCTTTCGGCTCGGTCTCTGCTTTTTGAGCCGGTTTGCGCGGTTTGCGGGTTCTTGGCTGACGCGGCTTTTCCGGTTTTTCGGCGACATCCTGATTTTCGGGAGCCGCTTCTACCTTGTCTTCAGCCTCTGTGCTGTCAGCTTTGTTTGTTTTGACTTTTGGTGTCCTTTTGGGTTTCGCCGGTTTTTCCGCCGCAGCTTCGGCAGGCACTTCTGCTTTGACTTCGACCGGCTCGATGACCTCTGTTACGGTTGGGGCGTTTTCCACCGGTTCTTCGACAATCTCG
>CAMWNF010000051.1 GCA_947175535.1 uncultured Bacteroidales bacterium | reverse complement strand
CAGAAGAACTGCACAATGCCGACCGTCCAGAACACCTTTGGAGCCTTCACCAACAAGGCTATCATATTCGCCTTCTCCTTTTTGCCGTCTTCGGCGGGTTCTTCCTTTATGCCGTGATAGACGGCATATTCGTGAGGAGGCATCTCCTTGACCTTGGCGAACGTGTAGATGACGCAGAGCAGCAGTATCGCCGCACCGAGATAGAACGACCATGTTACCGTTGCCGGCACTTCACCCGCAGGAGCCGTATTGCTCAGGAACATAGCCAGGACTATCGGAGCAATATAGCCGACCACCGAACCGGCATTACAGAGAAAACTCTGTATTGAATAGGCCAGACCTTTCTGACGCTCGTTGACAAAGTCGCCGACGAGCATCTTGAACGGCTGCATCGCCATATTGATTGACGTGTCGAGGAACATCAGCATCACCAGACCGAAGATAATAGCCTGTGACACACCGAGTCCGAGCGAACCCGCATTCGGCAGGAAACACATCACGATGATAGCCACCAGCGCGCCGACAACGAGGTAAGGCAGACGGCGACCGAGACGATTCCATGTGCGGTCACTCGCCGAACCGACGATAGGCTGCACTATAAGCCCCATCAGCGGAGGCAAAATCCAGAAATAACTGAGGTCGTGAGGGTCAGCGCCGATAGTTGAGAAAATACGGCTCACCTGCGAACTCTGCAGGGCATAAGCTATCTGTACGCCGAAAAAGCCGAAGCTAAGATTCCAAAGCTTCCAAAAACTCAGATTAGGTTTGTCACTCATGGCAAAAATTATCTTATGGTACTAATATTAAAGTAAATATGACAAAGCGAAACGACCGGCAGCACCACCGCGCCAACCAATCCCCTACACTTCAATCTTCAAATCACCCCACAAAGATAGCACTAATTTGCCAAACTATAGAGTTTAATTAACTTTTTATCTCTTTCAACGGTGCATTTCATCCCATTTAACAATAAAATCTAATTCATTATAAGCATCTATAAATGGTTCAATTTCATCGCCATCCATATTCAAATATCCCCATTCTCTAATAGAGAAATAAGAGCTGCCATCTTCACAATCTCTATTCTTCGCGATCTTATTTGCCAGAAAACAATTTTCTTCTTTATCATTATAAATATCTGAATAAATAAACGCAGTTAGCTCTTCTCCACTTTTTGATAATAAAGCCCATTTATAAGAATCGCCGTCACATCTCCCAGCCTTAAAAAAATTATGATTAAGCAATCTTATCACATCATACTTTGAGGGAATAATTTCACACAAATTTTTATCCATAATTCCCCATTTCGAATTTATTATTTGCGGTCGGTCATCAATTATTTCGACACTGCCACCTTTACTGAATAATATACTATCGTTTTTTATATAATCATCATTTGGATAAAAATAACAACCAAAAACAAAATTATCACCGTGTATAAATGCAATATCATCAAATTGAGGTTCAAGTATATATTCACCATTAGTATTTATAAAGCCCCATTTACCACCTGTTTTGAGATCAATATAATATCCAAGCGCTGGATCATATTCCTCATAAGTTAATGCTCCCGTTTTTACGGCTGCAATACCGTTTTGAAACGGAAGTGCATCATCATATTGAGGATCCAACACAATTGCTCCGACTTCATTTATGTAACCATACATATCATCGTCCTCTATTACGGCTAAATTTTCATAAAAAACCTTCATCCCGATTTTTTGCATATATATCTTCTCTTGGAATTGCACATACAACCTATATTCAGGGTCGTAATCTATAGAAATATTTCCTCTTATAAATCTATCTTCTAGAATTTGTTCTCGAAAAGTTTCTTTCCAATATTTCCAGTTCTCAAAATTATTTTTTCTCCATTCGTTAAATGAATTCTCCTTGGATGCAGAGCAAGTAAACAAACTGTGGAAAGCTGAATCAAATGCAGATTCCATCACATAATCTAATATACGCATCCATGTGCTTATGTTTTCTGAGGCCCATTCATGGAAGGTCCATTCGTTATTATCGAATAACCATGCAAGCAATAAGTCTAAATTTTGAGCATTTTGTTTCCATGATTCCATATTGGTATTAATCCATTTCTCCCATTTTGTCGCATTCAATTGTATCCATACCTTATAATACTCATATTCTGTATATCTATCATTATATTTTTTATTCCAACAATAACGATATATCCAGTCACTATATTCTACTGGCCACAACTCCAATATTTTCCTAAGAGCATATTCTTCGGGAGACTCCTCAATTTCTCCATAAGAAGAGGGAAAGCCGTAAGATATTTTCTTTTTCCTGCCAACAAACGCATCAAATTCAGTTTCCGAACAATTATTATCAATAAATAACCTTTTTTCGGGGTTGTCTTTTAATTCTAAATCATATTGTTCTATAATTATATTATGAATCGAATCTTCTTCCTCGTTAGTTCTACACTTAAAGGAGTATCGTGGATCGTTATAAGCTAGGTCATCATATTTATATCTACCATATTTATATTTGCGATATTTAATTTTATATGCATGATTGTCATCTTCTACACAGTCATCAAAATCGATATCATCCTCATCATCTTCATTCAAATCTTCAATTATATTCTTAGAATCTAGAAATTCTTTCCATTTAATCTCAGTATATACACACCACAAGTATTTCCGATGAAATTCATAGTCCGAATTCCACTTTTCTATATGTTCTAATTTCCAGTTTTTCCACTGTTCAAGATTAATATCTGACCAAATAGACCAAAGATCCTTTATTCTTAAAACTTTACCTTCTACGCATTCGATTTTAAATCTTTGCCATATTGAAGGATTTGTTATTTTCCATACTGTAAAAGCATCCCGCCAACAGACTGTTTCCAACCATGCCTGAAATAAGTACTCTTCGTTTGTCTTTAAAGCTGAGTTGTATTTTAAAGCAATCTGTTTCCACAATTCAGAATGGTCGTTTATCCACTTCTTTAGAATTGTATTTGAAGCATTTAGTTTGCCTGTCTTCTTTCCTCCTGAATAATAAAATCCTTCATTTTTATTATCCGGATGGACTGTATAACAATAATCAATTAACCTCAAAAAAGCTATATCAATATATTCCCGGTAGGTTTCTATTTTAAATCTCTGATAATCTTCGGGAGGTGTTTTTTTCTTAAATTCTTGATACGCTTCATCTTTTTCTAACCAATGTTTCCACTCATAATAACCTCCCCACCAATGATCTATACTATAGTTACTACCAAAAGACAATGTGCCCAATTTAGACAAGAAATCGTCAAGATCCTTCTTTCTCACATCAGGGGATTGTCTATAATGGGCAAACCATCTTAATGCCTTTTGCGGATTATCTTTTGCCCATAGCTTTAATATACGTTCTTCGTTAAAGCGTTTTTTTCTAGCATTTTGTAACTCTTCATTACGTCTCCTCTCCTGAAGTTCTTTTTCTTCAAGCAAATCATCTCGCTCTTCATCAGAAAGATTTTCCAACCATGCTTCGTACTCTTCGGCGCGTCGATCACTCTCTTCTTCTCTTTGCATTCTACGCTCATCTTCGTCCATCAGATAATCCATGTAATCGTTTGCATCGGAAAATCCGTTTTCAATCATATCATCTTCGAAAGACATATTATTTATTTTATTTAGATCTTAATAATACATATGTATATATGAAATTACAAAATTAATATCATTCATAATCAAATTCAATCTCAAGCTGAGTATTTTTAACAGAGGGAATAGATTTATAGACCTTCTCATAAGTTGTCTTATAGACATCTCTTCTTCCCACCATACGATAGGATGTATGCTTTACAATAGTGAGAACATCTTCATACGGTTGTAACCCTTCAACATATGCTTTGGTACAGCATGTGATCATGGCTTAGAAACATCGTTTATATCATAATTCGTATGTTTATCAATTAAAACTATATCACCACCTTCATTATATTTTCTTAAGTAATTAATAAATTTATAGGCTCTATTTTCCAACATCCATTTATAGGTTGGGAAATATATATACTTTCGGGCTTCAAATATGTTATATATGTAGTCACCTGCCATACCTCGACGATAGAAGACTCTTCCTTCTTTCATACTTTTTCCAGCTTGATCAAGTTTCATGCTTAGAACCTTTTCATAGGGCATCTCCAATAATTTACATACCGCAAACACACTCTTTGCAGTCATCCCATAAGAATACGGAATTGGGATGTCGCCCCATTCAAATTTAGGAGATAATTTTCGAAATTCCGTACAACCATTTTCCATAACACTAATATACAACGCATGGGGATATTGTCTTCTAAATTGACAAACTCTACTCGGGCATTCTAAGTAAATCATTATAACAACCTCAAAGATTATTTAAATAATTCATAATATAAATATAGAGAGCATTGATAAATCGAATATGTTATTTTATCATAGTAATACATGAAATATGCCATATATTGAATCAAAATTCATAATTCTTAATCTGAAGTGCATAATTTATTTCTACTATGGTTTGTTCACAGCAAACTTCATGTTGATTGCACCTATCCTTTGAAATCACCGGAACTGATTTTCCAAAACTAACATTTTGGGGAATAGGCATATATACCTCCATACCCTTCCCTTTCAATATTGACACCAATTTACACACCAATGTATTTAACTGTGATACCGCTCGTTCTCTTTTATAATATATTTTAAAATTAGTTTCTCCACACTTAATCCCATTGAATATTTTTTTCAACTTCTGATTATCTTGGGAATCAAGATTCGTAAACCTTACTGATATGTACTTCATTTCGTCGTTTGTATCTAGTTCCATTTCTATATTACTTTTTATTAATTTTTGTGATCCATTTGGAAATAAATCTGCCTTTTCTCTCACAATCGATAGCATCATAATCTTCTCGAACAATTCCATTCGGAATTTCATCAACAACTAAAGGACAATGATACCAACCTTTTTCTAAATTTGGAGACGATTGTTTGTTTGCACAATCACCACAAGTATTAAAATAATATTCTTTCATATCTTTACCATATTCAAGTCCATAATCGTCTGTTATAAAGATGCTTTCATATTGCAATTATACATGTATTATTCCAGATATCAAAACTTGTTACTAAATTTTTTCACTAAACAATCATTTGGTATGATATTGCCAACACAAATAGCGAACAGCTTTACGAGATTTGGTATAGTATTAGTGATAACGGTTACATTCATTCTCTTTTAGCAATAAGAGGTGAATCCCGCAAACTCCATCCTTTTACGAAACTTCCCCTACTCCATTACACTGATTAGCCTTTGTCAAACCAATTTCAGACCCTTCCGAAAAGTCGGACAGAGAGCCCCTGAAAATCTTTTTTCTCCGCGGCCTCGGCGGCTCTGCACGAGTTCATTCCCACGCTGCTTTACTATTATCTCCCCAAACGTGGTTATCGAGTCTTTTCAAATATTAGCTTTTTTATGTTTATTCCTGTAATAGTTTTGCTAAATCATCCGGATTTGGCAGTGCCTCAGAATACTTTCGAGGAAGTTTAGATGTAAGTGTATAGGTTGCTACCCCCATTGGAGTAGATGTATTACGGAAAGCATACTCAACCATTTTATCAGACTTCTCTTTACAAAGAATCAAACCGATAGACGGGTTTTCATCCTGACGACGGACAAGGTCGTCAAGCGCAGACAGGTATGTGTTTAGTTGACCAGCATAAGCGCCTTTGAATTTGCCGGATTTCAATTCTACTGCTACCAGACAGCGCAATCCTCTATGATAAAAAAGTAAATCAACAAACAGGTCTTCATCACCTACTGTGAGACGATATTGATTTCCCATAAAGGCAAAATCTTGACCGAAAGCCATGATAAAATTCTTAATATTCTTGACTATTTGTGTTTCAAGCACTTTTTCATCAATAACATCGTTGTCATCTTCCAAGTCAACGAAATCAAAAAGGTAGTTATTTTTGAACGCTTCTAACGCTCTGATACGCAATTTTTCTTCAGGTATTACCGTTGTGAAATTCGTAATCTGAATTTTTTCTTTATCAAATAAATTTTCATTTAGTGCATATTTTAGTTTTGTTACTTGCCAAAACTCTGTGGCACATTTCTGAATGTAAAACAATCTTTCGTTAAACGTAGATGTCTTTCTGAGAATTTCTCTATGATGAGTAAAAGCAACGTTGAAAAACATATCTAATTGCTCGGTGGTTAAATCGGCAGTCGTTAATTGCCGATTTATAACATACTCACCAATAGGAAATAATGAAGATTCTAAATCGGCGGTTACCGATTGCCGATTTGCAAAAACGGATTGCCATTGTTCAAAAAAGATACGCATATCTTTAATGGAGGTTTCCGAAAATCCTTTTAATCCCGGTAATTCCTGACGTAATAGAGCAGATATGGTTTTTATTGCGCCTGTTCCCCAATGCCCCTTTCGAGAACGAAATGATATATATTCTCCGATATTGTAATATAATGTTAAGACCTGCTTATTTACCAACTTGGCAAGTTGATAACGACTATCAATGATTGCTTTTTTAATATCTTTTACAGCAATCAGAATGTCTGAATATTCAGATTTAGAGTGAGAAGAACAAACTATTTCCATAAAGCAAAGTTACTAAAATAAAACGAAAATAAGATAATTAAACAAGTAGAAGAGATTTCCTTGCGGAACAATTATCTTTCTCCTTTTTCACTCGGCACAGAAAGTTTGATCCATCAGTAGCCAAACCTCATCCCATTCCACTCCGTATTTTCTCGGCGTCCTCGGCGGCTCTGCACGAGATTTTACAAAAAAACAAACTACCTCGTGCATGGGGGGCAGTACAAAACTACCCATCATGTACGAGGTGTTTTATTGGATTGAAAAGTAAACGCGCCTTTTAGTAGTAGACGGTGATATCAGCGTTCGCGAAGTAATGAGCGAGGATGCGGCGGTAATCATAGCCTTTCGCTCCCATGACGGCAGCACCAATCTGGCAGAGTCCGACGCCATGTCCCCACCCCGCTCCGCGCAGCGTTATGTGCCCGGGAACGCCCGTGTCGGGGTCAATCGCCTTACGTTCGACGGTGAATGCCGAACTGCGCAGATGCGATGGCGACAGCGTGCGTCGTATCTCAAGTTCCTTGCCGATAATCATCGTGCGCTTTGTACCGACAATCATCAGACGCGAGAGACGACCCGACGTGCCGCGGGTCATCGGCTTGAGGTCGACGATGTCGCCGAAGTCGATGCCCGAACGCTCCCGCACGATGGCTGCCAGTTCGTCACGCGAGTAGGTCACTTCCCAACGGAAGAAATCGTGAGTCTCCTGGTCGTAGTTGTTGAGCACCTGAGAGAGGATTTCCTTATCGTCAGTGTTGCAGAACGCATCCGGACGGCGTTCTATCCACTCGACAGCCTTCTCCTCGACGCGCAGGTCAGGGAAACGATATTCGTTGGGCGCATCGCGGCGAGCTTCGAGATAGTCGTAGTGACGCGGTTCCCAGCAATACTCGAATTCCTCGAACACTCCGCCGCAGCACTTCGAGAAGCGGGCGTCGCAGAGTTCGTCCTCGTAGGTCAGCACTTCGCCGCGCGTAGCCTCCACCGCCTGCGCGACAGCCGCAGTGGTCTGACGGGTAATTCCCTGGTAACGCTGACAGTGGTCGTCGGCGCATACGTGGAAATTGACATGGTCCTCGCGGTCATACCAACGCACGATTTCCTCGTCAGTGACGGTCGATGCGGAGTAAAGGTCTCCCGAACCGGCGATGCGGTCGTGCTTGATAATCTGAGCGAGAAGCCAGCTGCGCGAGATGACGGCATGAGCTTTAAGCAGTTCGAGCGACGCGGTCGCGCTCATCTCCGACGAGATGACGCTCGCCAGATAGCTCTCGACAGGCAGGATGTTGACGGCTGTCAGCTTACCGTTCTCGACGATAATCGATAGGTCGCCCGCGAAACGCTGGTCCTCCTTGCGTTCCCAATGGAACTCTATGCCGATGACTACGTCACGCAGACAGAACGTCGACTCCCGGTCGACAGCCGTGAAATGCAGACTGTCGTATGTCGCGCCCTGCCACATGACTTTGCCGTCGGCGACAGTCACGGTCTGCGGTCCGCTCCACTCGGCGTCCTCGCAACGGTAGGCGCCAAGCAGCTCGAAAGATATGGTCTCTGATGAAAGTACGCCGACTTTGACAAGCGGCTCTTTTGAAATGCTATTTGACATCGGAAGCTATTTCGTTTATTTCGTTTTTACTGAGACAAAGTTCGTCGAAAATCTTCTTGACCAAAGCGGCGTCGAGTCGCTCGAAGTCCTTTTCAAGAGGTGTGATGAACACGCCGCCCATATCGACCGACGCAGGGCTTATCATCATGGTGTCGCCCGAGCCGTCGCCATAGAACGACGGACGATGACGCTTGCGGGGAACGACAACTGCACGTGTGCCGTCAGCCGTCGCATAAGCGAGAATGTTCATCATCGGTTCGGCATCGCCTTCCTGCACAGGCATCGCTCTGAGAAGACGCTCAAACATGGCGGCTCCGCTTTCAGGCTTCGCAGCATCGATGACAAAGAACTTCAGCGGCAGCGAGTCAGCGACCGACAGGCGCGCGCCGTCGCTCTCCTTGACCGTGCGCAGCTCGGCAGCAGCAACAAAATCGCCGAGAGTCAGGAAGTCTGAGTTGCCTGCCTGGAAGTGCATATGGTCGGGAGCCGATGCTCCGCAACGCGGTCCGTTATAAAACACTGTGTAGCCCGGCAGGTCGGCGGCAAGACTGAGCATGTCAGCCATACGGCCGGCGATGCGCTGGTCGACGTGCGACGTGTCAGGCACGGTGAGATGGCGCGGAAAAATCGGGAACGGATTGACCAACACGGTGTAACGCTCGTGCCAGTCGAGTCCGCTCTGCTCCGACGGACGGTTGGCGGCGCAAAGGAAGCATGGACGGGCGGCGACAGCCTTGGCGTCGACCTTCGCACCCGACGACACGATGCGCGCCGGATTGAACTGAACCTTTATCGGCATGCCGTCGACATCGAGCGTCTTTACCTTGACCCCGTCGAGGGCGGCAAAATTCTTCGCCGCCAACTGCCACTCGGCAAGCTGGCTGTCGATGAAACGCTCGACAGCCGGAGTATCGATTTTCACTTGCATGATGCGGCGTTGAGTGCACGGCGAGCCTGGACTTCCCAGGTGCGTATGCGGTCCTTGTAAAGGTTGTTGGCATTCATCTTGTTGATGTCGAGTGCGGCATCGGAGTTATCCTCCCAGCGACGGCAGTAGTAGACGACATCGTAGACGCGACCAATCTGATAGCGGCGCGAGAACGCGAGTCCGAGTGCATAATCCTCACCGTAGCTGGTGTTAGGCACGTTTATCTCGCGGAGAACAGGAGTGTAGAACGCACGAGGTGCGCCGAGGCCATTGATACGCAGCGCATTGTTACGACCGTTGTCGGGAGTCCATTCCTTATGGTCGATTACGCCCGGCGGGATGGTGTTGAGGTCAATATCGGTCAGTTTGTAAGTGCCGACCACCATAGCGCAGTTCTGGTCGTAGAACGCCTTTACCATCTTGGCGAGAGTGTTCTCGTCGGCATAGACATCGTCACTGTCGAGCTGCACTGCAAACTTGCCGCAGGCAGGATTGTTGACACCGAGGTTCCAGCATCCGCCGATGCCGAGGTCGTCGCGCTCGGGAATAATGTGGACGACACGCGGGTCGCCGGCAAATTCGTCGATAGCCTCGCTTGTCCCGTCAGTCGAATGGTTGTCGATGATGATGAGATTGAAGGGAAAATCGGTCTTCTGCGACAGGACACTGCGGATTGCGTCGCGGATTGTGCGCACACGGTTACGGACAGGAATAATCACGGAAGCCTCCACCGGAAATTCGCCCTTGTCGAAGCTGATTGTCTCGAATTTCGGTTCAAGATAGACCCCGATTTCCTTGAGGTGAGCTGTGCAAGCCTGCTCCATCTCTATCTGCGAGGCGCGGTTGCGCGGGTCGACGTAATCGAAGATTTTTTCTCCCGACTTGCGGTTGTCGACCGTTACGTCGCTGTAAAGATACTCGTTGATATGCACGATAGGAGCGATGCGGCTCAGACGCAGACGCAGGTCGTAGAGTCCGGCCGCCTGATAGGCTGTGTCGATGCCGGCAGCGGCGAGTTTGAGGCATGAAGTATTGAAGAACAGCACCGAACCGAAATTAAAATCGTCGCGGAGCGAACCTTCCTGATAGTCAATCACCGGAGCAGCCGAACGCTTGCCGTCGATGACAGTATAGCTGTCGGCATATAGCATGCCCGCACCCGAGTCGGCTGCGATGCGCTCGAAACGTGCAAGGGCGAGATAGCCCGGCACAAGAGTTGTGTGCTTGGTGTAAAGCAGCGTGTACGGAGCCTCTGCGTGTGCGGCGATAGCGCGCACGGTGGCTGTAGAAGTCAGCGAGTCAATGACAATCAGCTTGCAGCCGTCAAGAGCCTTTGCATCTTTGTCGGGTGACAGCAGATAGATATTGTTGACAAGAGCATCCGCTTTCAGAGCTTCGACAGTTGCCGATGCCTGTTCGGGCGATGCATAAGGGATGAAGCAATCGATAGTTTTGTTAGCCATGGATATCAGCGTTTATCAAAAAAGTTAAGAATTTGTTTCATAAGAGATTTACGTGCATCGTCGCTCTTGATTGCCTCGAATGGGAAGCCAATCACAACAGCACGGTGGGTTGCCGGAGCAAAAGCCGTAGCGGCAGGTATATTATTCTCTGTGTAGCGCATCAATGTAGCTCCGAGCGACGTATCCGCCGGGAAGACAGCATCGGGCGATTCAACGACATAGCTGTCTGCGTTCAGGGTCGAATAGATGTCGTAGACACCGCCTGTGAACGCTTTATAGCGAGTCGGCACCTGACGTGCTTCGCCGTCGAGTGATGCCTGACCTACGCGCCACTTGTAGCCGAGCACTTCAGCCGCGAAACGGCAGTCGGCATCTCTTGTCTCGGGCGAGGAGAAACGGTTGTCGGCAAGGTCGGTCGCCACGAACGAACCGCTCGCGAAGATATTGCATCCGTTTGCCGCCAACGCAGTCAAACGGGCTTGAAGTGCCGGAGTGAAGGTCTTGAAAGAGGAGCCGTAGAAACCTCTGCCGATTGCCACTTCTTTCTGTTTGCCGAGGATAAGGTCGACAATCGCTGCGGGTTCAGTCGACTCTACGAAAGCCTCTACGCTAGATGAAACGAACGAATGCCCGGCAGCTGCAATCGCTTTGCCGTGAGTGATAGGATAGTCGAATGTGTTGCCGGCAATCACCTTGTCTTCATAATTGGCGCGCGACGCTCCGAAACCGGCTGCATCGTCGTCCATCCAGGGTATGCTGCGGCGGAATTCGAACTGACTGCCGATGAATGAAATATCATAGAGATAAGGCACACCGTGGTCGCGCTGGTCATAGAAACCGCCGATTTTGATGCTGTCGCCTGATTCAAACCAGTCGGGGGCACTCACACGTGTAAAGCCGTTGACAATGGTCACTGTCTTAGAGCCGTTACCGAGATACTGCATCGCAAGTGTCTCTGAAGGGAAGCTGACGCCGCCTTCGTTGCCCGCAACAATGCGGAACGCATGCATATCATGGTCAGTAGCATCGAAAATATATTCGGGAGAAGTCACCTTAGCTATCTGACGGTATGCTTTTTCGCCGACACGCTCTTCGATAATATAATATGTCGGAGTTGCCGAAGCTTCAAGACTGTCGACAGTAGCTTTCCACGAAAGGCGATAGAGCCCTTCATCGACTGTCGGGGTTATAGCGAATGCGCGCACCGGCAGAGGCTGAACCACATAGGGACGGCCATCGCGGTGGGCGATGAACTGCAGGATACCTTTGTAGATTGCTCGCGAAACCACGAAACGGAATGCCGGGTCGAGACCATATTTCATGTCGGCGAAGTTCTGGTGGGAAAGGAGTTCGAGCAGCATTGCAGGAACTTCGGGCACACGAGCCTCGAAATAGCTCTTGTCCCACATGCCGCGGCGCGTCCACGATGGTTCGAACGATGTGCGGATATCGTTGACGATGTTATCCATCACGATAGCGGTCAGGTCGCGAGAGGCAAGATGAGACATTCCGTTGGGGAAATATTCGCCGTTGGCTGTCGAGTAGATGCCCAGCGTACCGATAATCGAGTCGTTCATGGTCGTACCGGCATCGGAATGGAACGCAAAACTTATGTCGATTGGGATGTTGAGGCCCTCACGTCCCGGCAAAACCGAAGAGCCGCCAGCAAGCCAGTTGACCCATAGACCGCGGCAACGGTAGTCGTCGGTGTAGTCCTTGACATAGTTCGACGGAGTGAATACGCTGTCAGGCGCGCCCGCCCACTGCAGGAAGTAGCGCGCGCCCTCCGTATAACGAGGATAGCCGCTTATAGTGTATGTATATTCAGTGCTGTCAGCCGGAGCGATGACCTTACGCGCAACGTTGCCCATGCCGCCGCCGATTTTCACAGCATCAGCACCGATGACTGCGCCTGCATGAGACGATTTATTAGTCAGAGTCACCACAGGCTTGACCTGGCTGCTCTTTTCGAAGGGGAAATGGCCGAGATAAATCCATGTCGAACCGCCCATGCGCTGATTGACGCGGAACTGATGTTCGCCGTCAGCTGCATGAATTGTGTAGACCGCATCGGGCGCACTGTTTTTCATAGAAGGATAGCTGACATACACGGCGTAATTATCCGTAGCAGGAAATGCAGCACTCCATGTCGCCGTTGAGCCGCCCTTTTTATCGGCAGCAACTATTCTTGCCGAACCATCGTTGAAAGGATTGTCTCCGTCGTGAAGCTCTTTCTTCTTCATCGCGAACCCTGTGCCGGCAGCATCTTTCCATTTTCCCTTCTCGGAATATCCGTCATAGGCGAGTTCTCCATCGTTATCGACGATGATTTCCACAGAGTTGATATCGCGCTCTCGCGGACTCATCACATATGCGCCTGCGTTCTCAAGCATTGGCATAAGGAACGGCATCACATAGCTCTGAGTGTAAAGGTCTTCGACAGTCTGGAATATGCGGGCACGCTGCCATTCCCAACGGTTGAGGTTCTGCTCGAAATACCATCCGTGGCTCTGCCACATCGCAATGTTGGCACCGTCGAGACCGAGTGGTGCTGCCTCTTTGCCTATTTCAGTCACAAAGGGCGAATGATTGTCACCCTTCACATATTTTTTCTTCGCGAAAAGCGCGAGTTCGTCAAAAGTCTTGCCATCTGAGACGATAGTCACATCGTAAGCGGCATACTGCTTGCCGAAATCCTTCTTCATGTCGGTTTTCAGCTCTGCCACGCCTTCGACCGTCAGCGGTATATAGGCGGCGTTGGTGCTACATTCGACTGTGATACGCTTCTTGGCGTTATCCACCGTGACTTTGCTCACCTTAACAGGACCGATAGCCGTCGTTCCCGGCAAACGGGCGATAAGCTGACGATGGGCTTTCTCCTCAAGAGTCTGGGCTGCCGCTGCAAATGCAACAAGCGACAGCGTCAGAAAAAACATGCGCAGATATTTTTTCATGATTTTTGGTTATAGGGTTATGTTAGTTTATGTTATGTTTAGTCAAATGCTCCCGATATGGCCTCTTCGACAGTCTCTTTTTCTTCGACAAAATATCCGCTGCCTTCGCAGAGGTCTATCCCTGCCGGGAAATCGAAACGTGTCTCCTGACTGTAAGGAAGTGCCGGGTCGGAGTAGACCTTGGTCATATACTTGCCGTAAATCGGCAATGCCATCGATGCACCCTGTCCCTGTGCCATGCTGTTGAAGTGGATATATCGCTCCTCGCCGCCTACCCATGTGCCCGACACGAGGTCAGGGGTGAAGCTCATGAACCAACCGTCGGAGTTTGAGTTGGTCGTACCGGTCTTGCCCCCGGTCTGAGCGGTGATGTTATATGGCGCGCGGCGCAGACGGTTACCCGTGCCGCCGTCGACGACGTTGAGTAGCATCGAGAGTATCTTGTAATAGCCTTTCTCCGTGATTACTTCGGTCTGAGTCGGAGAGAAATCCGAGATTATGTTACCGTTGGCATCGGCTATCGCGGTCACGAACATCGGGTCGGCGCGCATGCCTTTATTAGCAAACGCGCTGTATGCCGTCACCATTTCTTTAACCGACACTTCGCACGGTCCCAGACAGAGCGACAGCACTGCAGGAAGCGAGTTCGTGATTCCGTAGCTGTGCATGCGCTTCACAAGCTCTGCAGGACTGAGCTGAGCCATGAGGCGCGCCGATATCCAGTTGTTGGAGTTGGTGAGTGCCCAGCGCAGGTCGACCATCTCGCCTATACGAGCCGTGCCAGCATTATTAGGCGACCACGGACGCCCGTTCTCATCAAGGAATGTCGGCTGTTCGTTGAGCAATTCATCACAAGGCGTGAAATCCGACTCCATCGCATAAGTGTAGAGGAACGGTTTGACGGTCGAACCGACCTGACGGCGACCTGTCGAAACCATGTCATACTGGAAGAAGCGGAAATCTGGACCGCCTACATAAGCCTTCACGAAACCGGTCCGCGGATCCATCGACATGAAGCCCGCACGCAGGAAGCTCTTGGTGTAGAGTATCGAATCGAGCGGGGTCATCACTGTGTCGATTGGTCCATCATAGCTGAACACGGTCATTTCGAACGGCTGGTCGAACTGAAGCCGTATATCATCGTCCGACAGACCGCTGAGTCTGCCGATTCGGCTGCGTTCACTCTGTTTTATAGCGTTATCGATTAGTTTCTTACGCGTTGCGTCGTTGAGTTCGGCGCGGTTAGATGTGTAAGGGGCTGTCGGCGAATTGCGTTTCTCCTTGAAGAACTGAGTCTGCAGCGAGCGCATATGCTCGTTGACCGCCTGTTCGGCGTAGGTCTGCATGCGCGAGTCTATGGTCGAATAGATTTTCAGACCGTCGTTGTATATGTCATATTTCGTTCCGTCGGGCTTGGGATTCTTTTCGACCCAGCCGTATAGCGGATTGTTTGCCCACGAGATAGAATCGTCAACAAAACGCTGCTGGTCCCACGACGGATAAGCCGACCTTACAGGCTTTTTGGCTGTGAGATAGCGGCGGAGTTCCTCGCGGAAATATGGCGCAAGACCTTCCTTATGGTCCACGCGGTGGAAATCGAGGTCGAGCGGCTGGGCGCAGAGCGACTGATATTCGGCTTCGGTAATCATATCGGCTTTGCGCATCTGGTCAAGCACAGTGTTGCGACGTGCGATTGCACGCTCGGGATGGCGCACCGGATTATAATACGAAGGATTCTTCACCATGCCGATGAGCAACGCCGCTTCCTGGATATTCAGGTCGGCGGCATCCTTATTGAAATAAACCTTTGCGGCAGACTTGATGCCGACCGCGTTATAAAGGAAGTCAAACTGGTTGAGATACATTTTCAATATCTCTTCCTTCGAATAGAAGCGTTCGAGCTTTATGGCTATCATCCATTCGATAGGCTTCTGAAGAGCACGCGAAAGCAGTCCGTCGGAAGGCGGTGTATAAAGCTGCTTGGCAAGTTGTTGGGTAATGGTCGAACCGCCGCCGGCGTTTTTCTGACGCATCAGAAGGGTTTTGAACGCTACGCGTACAAGCGCCCGCACGTCGATGCCCGAATGCTCTTCGAAACGCGCATCTTCCGTCGCGATAAGCGCATCGACAACTGCCGGCGATATTTCATCGAAGTCCGCATAGACGCGGTTACCCGTGTTGCGGAAATATCGTCCGAGCTCCTGACCGTCAGACGTATAGATGACCGAGGCAAATTTATCCTGCGGATTCTTGAGGTCTTCAATCGGGGGCATATAACCGATTAGTCCGTTATATGCCATTATAAAGAATACGGATACAAGCACTACCAGTGCTGCAAATGATATCCAGAGCCATTTTACTATGGAAAGCGAGCGACGGTGACGGACAGCCGTCTTTTCAGTTGAGTTTGTCGGAGACATTATGCTGAAACCTTAGAGTCTTGGTTATTCTATCGTGAAGACAAAGATAGCTTATATCTTTGTCATATGCAAGTGCTGACAAAAAACAAGTCTGCCGTCGATGCAATTGCATGACGGCAGACCGATTATGATTGGGATTTCAGGGAATCTCGTAATTATTTGAGGGCGTCTTTTACTGCTTCGTTAGGCATCATTTCTTCCTTGAAGATATAAGCGCCGGTTTTGGGCGACTTGACCATTTTGATTACCTTGCTGTAGGTGCGGCCTTCGCCTTTCTGAAGTGATGCGACGGTTTTCTTTGCCATATCTCAGATATTATTTAATTTCTTTGTGAACTGTTACACGCTTAAGAATAGGATTGTATTTCTTAAGCTCAAGTCTCTCTGTAGTGTTTTTGCGGTTCTTGGTGGTGATGTAGCGCGATGTGCCGGGCATACCACTTGCCTTATGTTCGGTGCATTCGAGGATGACCTGCACGCGATTACCTTTTGCTTTCTTTGCCATCTTCTTAGAATCCTATGATTTTAATATCGTTGTCAGTTAAAAAACCTTGCTCGTAAGCCTTGGTGATTGCGGCATCAAGACCGAGTTTGTTGATTGTGCGCAGACCGGCTGCTGACAGAGTCAGGCTGACCCAGATGCCCTGCTCTACCCAATAGAATTTCTTTGTGAAGAGGTTAGCGTTGAATTTACGCTTGGTGCGACGCTTCGAGTGTGACACGTTGTTGCCAACCATCGCTTTTTTACCGGTAATTTGACAAATCTTTGACATGGCTGTTTTACTGGTGGTTATCTAATTCTTTTCTTGTTTATTTATTGTCGGGTTATGTAGCCGCATCGCAAGCCTCATATCGTCTCCGCGGTGCATCTTTCCGGGTGACTTTCATGGAGCGTCCACAAAACAGAGTGCAAAGTAACTACTTTTTTGCGGTTCTACCAAATTTTTCGAAGATATTTTTCTTTATTTTTTCACGCAACCACCTGACTTGTTGGTCTGCCGATTTTCAACCCGCTCACCGCTGAGCCGGCAACACAAATATATAATATCATTCCAAAAACATTGCTCAATGAGTGCAATTTACCCTGAAATTAAATTTTTTCTAAAAATAATTTGCATATTTAATATTCTAATTATACCTTTGCAATAAATTATTAATCTATTCAACACACATCATTATGAAAAAACTCTTTGTAACTGCTGCTGACTTCTTCAAAAAAGTATCCGACGCCGTCTATCTCTTCAAAGGCTTGTGGAAGGAACACACCGTCGCTTTGCTGAATTCCCCTCTCGACAGCGACAAAACCGAACTGATAGCAGAAATTATCGACGGCGTCACCACCAGCCGTCAGGTGCTTTACGTCAACACCGAACACCGCGCCGATGCCCTCGCCCGACGCTTTGCCGAAAACCGCCGGCTTATGATACTGACTCCAGCTTATGATGACCCCGATGCACCTCAGGATTATGCCGACCTCGTCTTGTCCGCCCTTGAGGCAGCTATCGCCGAAACCGACATCCGCACATTCATCGTCGATTCCGTCACTCGCATCGCAGCTTTGTCATTCGGAAGAAACTCTTCGCCAGCCTATATCATGAAACGGCTTGCAGCACTTCAGTCCCGTCACAACCTGTCTCTTCTCGTCATCGCCCACACCTCGACAAAATCTTCCGACCGCGCCCTGAAAGTCCTTTCCGACTGCGAAATTCCTCTACCTCAACCCGAATCAGCCGATACTCCGCAAATTACAGAGACAATTTCCCCAGTGAAAGATACGGAGAACAGCAGTCCTCAGACCTGTGCTCCCACCCCGAAAATCGCCCCGAAAAAAGACCCAAAACCGTCCGAAGCGACTTCGAACCATCGTCCTGTGATTCATGAAATGTTCCACCGTGACAGCAAATTCTGGGATGCCCCCGACCCATTCCGCCACTCCTGACCTCCAAAACCCGAATTCCCCCATCAAAA
>CAMWNF010000050.1 GCA_947175535.1 uncultured Bacteroidales bacterium | reverse complement strand
TGTTAAAACGGGAAGAAGAGCGGGAGGATAAATACCATTAATATGCCGAGAAGGACTTGGAGAGGGAGACCGACTTTGATATAATCCATGAATGTGTATTGTCCCGCCGGCATGACGAGCGCGTTAGGCGGCGTCGAGAACGGTGAGGCAAAACACAGACTCGCACCGTAAGTCACGGCAAAAAGGAAGGGCAACGGACTCACGCCGAACACCAATGCACTGTTCATCGCTATCGGAACCATAAGCACTGCAGTTGCAGTGTTGCTGATAAACAACGTCATGACTGATGTCGTGAAGAATATGCCGGCAAGAAGCATCAGCGGTCCGAACTGTCCGAGACTTCCGACAAGCGACCCTGCCACCAATTCCGACACACCGGTTTTCTCCAATGCGAACGACATCGGCATCATCGCCGCAATCAGAACTGCACTTTCCCAGTTGATTGTCTTATAGGCATCTTCTACATTCCTGAAACAACCGGTCAGTATCATCAGTATGGCGGCGACAAGCACAGAAACTACCGCCGGAACGAAATCAAACACCAACGAAATCACCATTGCCGCCATAATCAGCGCCGCTATCGGCGCCTTATAGTCGAGCGTTACCTTTGCAGCCTCTTTAAGCGGCTGACCGAGAACGACCCACAATTTGCTTTCATTTCCGAGCTTGGCAATCGCGTCCCACGACCCTTGCACCAGCAACACGTCGCCTTGTCTGACTTTAATATCTCCCAGTGAAGACGTTATGATACGGTTATTTCGCCTAACACCTATCACATTCACATCATAACGGCTTCTGAAACCGATTTCGGCTATCGTATTGCGATAAATCGCAGAGTTAGGTAGCGGCACTATTTCGGCAATACCTATATCATAGAACTGCAGACCGCCTCCATCGCCTTCACTGATGCTCAAATCATATTCTTCGGCAAATTTATCGACAGCTTCGCTGTCGCCTCTGACAAACAGGGTTTCACCGGCAGACAACACTGCCGTCGGGTCGGCAGCGTGATGACTGACGTTTTTAATCAGTCTGCCGCTGTTATCGCCCTTTCTGACCTCAAGCACATCGATACCATACTGTCCTCTCAGATTGAAATCAGCCAGAGTCTTACCGTCCAACGGACTGTAACTCTTGATAGTCAGCCCATAGAGTTTCTTGTCAAGATTATATTCCGACACTAATTGTTCGATGCTTTTCGCACCGCCGTCCTGTTGAGATTTATTCTTTCCTTTTCCCGACAGAAACCAGCGGCTGAGCGGTATCAGCAGAAGCGTTCCCGCCACCAGACATACCGCGCCGGCAGGGAAGAACGAGAAAAATCCGAGCGGCGAATGACTGGCTTCCTCCCATACTTCGGCAATGACGAGGTTGGGAGGCGTTCCGATAAGAGTCATCATGCCTCCGAGACTGCTGGCAAACGCCAACGGCATCAGGAATCGTGAGTTACTGACACCCGCTCCCGCCGCCATGCTGACGACGATAGGCAGCATCAGCGCAACGGTGCCCGTATTGCTGACAAATGCGCCTATAAGCGCCGTCGCCCCCATGACGAGCAAGAACATACGCGTCTCGCTGTTACCGGCGAGTTTCATCAGACGCGCTCCTATCATCTTCGCGAGACCGGTATTGAATATCGCCCCTCCTACGACAAACAGCCCTATCATCATTATCACGATAGGATTGGAGAAGCCCGACAGAGCCTCCGAAGTCGTAATCACTCCGCTTAAAGTCAGTATCAGCAAGGCGATAAGCGCTACGATATCGGCTCTGAGCTTACCCCACACGAAACCTGCGGCTGCAAGCAGAAGAGTAATCAGTGTAATAATCATAATCTAAGGTTATTACCAATGATGATGTGAAGATAGTGCGGTCGGGGCGTGAGAGACGGGGTGAGCCTCGATGCGCGGAGCATATTTTTCGAACATTGCGCGTGACGTCGCGACCCCGTCGACTGCTTCGAGATACTCGATAGTGTTTGACGGTTCGCTCCAAGCGTTTTCAAATTCGCGCGACGCGTTATAAAACTCATCGTAATCGAATTTCTTGCCTTGCTCTGCTGCAGCTATAACACTGTCGACAAACATTGACCAGCGCGGAGCATAATAGCTGTTGTTCAGCTCAGCCCACTGGCGGTTTGCATAATCGTTGAGGTCTTTAGACGGTCCCCAGACAGATATAAGCGTACGCGCATTGCGTTCGTAATAATCTTTCTGCTCCGGAGTGACGCCGTGAGAGCGTGCATCGTCAATCCATTTTTTCAACGAGAAACCCGAATGACCGCGCAAAAGAAGCGTCAGATCGTCCATCAGCTCTTTCATCTCGGCTCCTTTTGCCCGCAGAAGGTCGATATTGCCTTGCTGATAATCATCGTTGAAGTCCTCGCGAATGGCAATGAAATAGTTGCTCAACGCCTGTCGTCCAAGATTTACGCAGTCGAAAACATAGCTGTCGCGTCCGCAGGAATCTACTTCGAGCATCTTGCCCCATGCTTTCACGAGCGCGGTGTTGGGATATTCGATATTGGGTTTTACGGTCCACCATGCGAAGCCGTCAAGCGTCGGACGGCAGTTGGTCAACGGTCCCTGTCCGCATAACGCAGGCTGAACAAACACACTGTCAAGCAACAGTTGCCATGCTTCGCGGGCGTTTCTGTCAGCACGACCGACGCGACGGTCGACAATATTGGTTTTGGCATCGCGTCCGGCAGGCATACGCCACGCCTGTTCGAGAACATATTCATACATATAAGGATTAAGGTCGAGACCTTCGAGCGTAGAGCCTATGCCGCAAAGGTTTGAACCGCCGTTGGCAAGAACGTCCTCGATGCGCTTCTCAACATCGTTGACAGGCGACGCAAGAAACGAATTTCCGCCGAAGTTGCCGAGATAGCACCATATATAGGGCTGACCGTAGAACGAATCAAACAGTTTCCACTCCTCAGTGTGCTCGCAATAATAATCGAGCAGCATCATACGTCCCTGAGGCACACCCTGAATATACGCTTTGGCAGTCTCAGGTGTCCAATGCTCCGAGTCGGCATACAAAATCCAAGCCATCTGAAGCCAAACGGCTTCGGGGTCTACAGCTGCAACCGATTCATAAATATTACGCGACATCATGGCAAGCGAATCGGGATTCCAAGTCGGCGGATCAACCTCGTTGAATGGGTCGATGCCGTAGATATGGTCCGTGCCGTAAAGACGGGTCTGCTCGGTCAGATATTCTTTCTGAATGACTGCGAAAAGCGAGTCGGCGGGACTGAGATAAGTACAGCGATATTCGGCAGGGAAACCGCCCCATTCGCTGACAGTCGTCGTAATCGCATCGGGATAACGTTTTGCGAAAGCTTCGGGAACATGTCCTGCGAAACCGGGAAGGACAGGGCGCATCGAAAGCTCACGTTCACGAGTGATTATACGTTTCTGCAGTTCAGCCTGTTCGTCGAGCCACTCCTTAGGCAGCGGACTCTGCCAGCCGTCGAGATTGCACATGCGGTGCCAAGGCAGATGAGCCGGACCTGTGAAATATGAACGAATTTCTTCGTCGGACAGGCCGAGCTTCGTCCATACATTATACCATATCGCCTCCTGACCGGTCGTAGCAAGCGGAAGATTGACGCCGTTAAGCGCCATCCAGTCGATGAAACGCTCCCAGTCGCGCCACTGCCAGAAGGGCATACTGTAGCCCGACGTGCAGTAGTTCAGGAAGAAACGGTTGGCAAGACGAGCTTCAACTGTGACTTCAGCGTCAGGCATAGGAAATTCGTCGGGCAACTGAACTGGCTCGTCGGCATACCACGAAACCTCTGTCAGACAATATTCCTTCAGGAAATAATTCAGACCGACTGCCATAGCGCCGGCGTTATTGCCTTCGATGACGATGCGGTTGCCTTCTGCGCGCAGCGTAAATCTGTCGACGCTGTCGGCAGATTCGGTCTTTACAAACTCAATCCGGTCAGCTATGCCGGGAACGATACGGGCTGCCAGTTCAGAGGCAGCCCGTGTATCGGGATCTTCCTGCGAGCACTGCACCGAAACCAATGCAACTGCCGCAAGAAGAATGTTTTTCAAAAATTTATTCATAAACTGTCGAAGTTTATTTCTTTATGAAACGGATAGCTGTACCGCCGCCGGCAGCCAGTTTGAGCGGAAGTGTGTCTGTTGATTTGACGGTCTGTTCGCTCACTGTGTAAGCTGTCGGATTCTTTTCCCAGTCTGCATCAGGAGCGTCGGCATAGATCTGCGCGGTGTATTCGGCGTCCGGTTCGAGGAAGTCGAGCTTAACATCAAGTTCGCGGGCGTCTTCGTCAGTCGCCGCGCCGAGATACCAGTCAGACGAATTGCGGTCCTGACGGACAGTCACTACATAATCGCCGATGACAGCGTCGGGAACGAGCGTTTTCTCCCAGTCGACAGGCACATCCTTGATAAACTGGAACGCATCGGGATGAGCCGCATAGTTGGCAGGGGTGTCCGATGCCATCTGCATCGGGCTGTAGATTATGACATAAAGCGCGAGTTCTTTAGCAAGAGTCGTGCGCACGCGGGCAAAAGGATAGACCGGATTGTCGTAGTTGAACGTTCCGAATGTGTAGTCCATCGGACCTGCGAGTCCGCGAGTGAACGGCATCAGGACAGTATGTTCGGGAGGGTTGCCTCCGTCGGGGTCCCATGCGCAGTGTTCCTGACCGCGCACACCTTCCTGAGTCATCAGGTTTGGCCATGTGCGCTGAAGGCCTGTCGGCATCACCGGTTCGTGGTTGTCGATGTTGACATGGTTGGCGGCAGCGGTTTCGATAACCTTGCGATAGTGACGCACACCATACTGGCTGCTGTGATCTTCCTTGCCGTCCATCAGCAGGTTGACATAGCCGGTCTTGACGTTATGGACACCATGATCCGTGTAAAACTTAAATGCGGTGTCGAGCTGATTTTCGTAATTCTTTGTCCATGCCGCAGTTTCATGATGACCGATAAGCGTAACACCTTTTTCAGCAGCATAGTCGGTGATTTCCTTGATGTCAAAGTCGGGATAAGGCTTTGTGAAATCGAAATGGTCGTTTTTAGGCCAATCACCTTCCCAACCTACGTTCCAACCTTCGACGAGCACACCGGGAATGCCGTGTTCGGCTGCAAAATCAATATATTCCTTGACGTGGGCAGTGTTGGCACCGTGAGTCGGGCTTGCATACCATGTGCCGTTACCGAGATGCATTTCCCACCAAACGCCGATATACTTCATCGGTTTGCACCATGAAGCATCTTCGATAGCACAGGGTTCGTTGAGGTTGAGCATCATATATGAAGTGACAAGATCGCCGGGAGTATCGCCGATGATCATTGTGCGCCAAGGTGTCGCGAACGGAGTCACGACATAGGCGGCAACGCCGTCAGACCAAGGCACGAGACGAACTTTCATCGTCACTGAGTCAGTGCCGATAAGCTGCATTTTGGGATAGTCGGTAAGATTAGCCTCATGGATGGCAAGATATTTGTCGGAGGGAGCCTTAATTTTCACATCAGGCACATTGGCATGTGGAACATGGTCATGCCATATAGCCTCAACCGTCACAGGCGTATGAACAGTGTCGAGCTCTTCGATAGCTTTGCGGCGATAGTAGTCCTCATAGTAGACATCATGATTGTTCATCGCCCATGCTTCGGCGGGCCAATCCAGTTTGAACTCCGTGAGTTCGTCCATTATGACGAGAGAATCGCCCTGTGAGGGGAATACATAGCGGTAAGCGAATCCGTCGTCAAACACACGAACTTCGAGGTTGACAAGCAGACCATCTCCGCCCTTCTGACGCATCTCGACAATCATTTGATTGTAATTGTCGCGCACTTCGCGGCTCTCGCCCCATGCAGTTTCCCATGTTTCATCGTGTGACGAATGGACTTCCTTTATGCGGTCAAAATATGCTACCGTATCATTGTCAGCAAGAACAAATCCGAGACGGGAATTATAGACTATCCCATCACCCTCATCCTGAACGTTATAAAAGAGACCGTCAGATGTGAATTCACATATAAAACTTATTTTGCCGTTGGGCGATTTAACCTCGTTAGCGAATTGTTGGTTTGGATTGACACATGAAGTCAACGCCGCACCGGCAGCAAGAGTGAGTATCAATAATTTTTTCATAATGATTTACGTTCTTTTTGGTCAAGGGTGGCGGTGTAGACGTTACCGTTGTGGTCGGTAGCCTTGACTGTGATTACAGAATTTTCATTTTCAGGAACAGCATAGAGCATGTGAGCCGTCGGCACAGCACCCATCATCGGGAAGGCATAGGACTGACCGTTAGTAACGACATCGTTCCAGATATTGGGGTCATAACCGGTGTAACGTATCATCTCACCCATCGGCTTACCGTCTTCGAACCATTCGACTTTCCATGACGAGTCGACATTCCAGATATTGGCAACAACGGCTTCGGGATGCTCGCGTGAAACGCCACGCGGGTAAAGTTCCATCTGATAATCTTTATCGCGGCCGAGAGTTTTATAGTACCAGTTAATTTTGTCTCCGTCGATTTCATAGACTGCATAGCCGCCGGGAGTGCCGTCCCACGCCCAAGGTGCGCACCAGAAGAGATTGGAAAGCGGAGCGTGATTATGTTCGAAAAGATTATCGGCGAGGATATAATTTTCGTTAAGGTGTTCGTGACCAGACATTATATGAGCCTTATAGGGCTTCAAAATATTAAAAAGCGCCTGTCGGTTGCTCGTCACTCTATGATATGACTCCTTGCCCCACTGCTGGTGTCGGGCTTCGGGAGAATAACAGGGAATATGCATAGAAACGATAACCGTAGAGCCTTCAGGCACATATTCAAGGTCTTTTTTCAGCCATTCGAGCTGCTGTTCGGTGAAATAACCCGCATAGTAACGACCCATCCAATAGACGTTGTCAAGCACGACATAATGTATCTTGCCGCGATTGAACGAATAGTAGTTCGGACCGAAATATTTATGGAATGCTTTGCGCGCCTGTTCGTTGGTCGGAGCGTCCATCTCTATGTCGTGGTTACCTACGACATAGAAATAAGGGAAATCACACTCGGCGATATTCTTTATCATCCAAGGAAAATATTTTTCGCCTTCCTGAAATTTTCCGATTATATCACCGACCACAATGCCGACAGCATCCTGACCGGGATATTCTTCAGCAAGCAGATTCTTCATTTCTATAGAAGCCTTCTCCACTTCGTCAAGGTTGGGGTCGAAATAAACCTGAGGGTCTGCCTGAACGAACAGAATATGTTTTGTCATGTCGCGGTCTGACTTCACGAGTTCGAAATCATGTCGGAAATTACCTTTCTTGTCAGGATTTACGTTAGCGAAGAGGACGGGAACTCCGTTTTCCATAGGCACTTCATAACCGTCAGGCAGAGTGATATATACGAATTTTGTATCGTCGACAGACTCCATGGAATATTTTCCGGATTTATCAGTCGTGACGAACTGAGTGCCATCGGTTACGGGAACACCTGCAACGGGTTTGCCGTCAGAGGTTACTTTTCCCGATATCTTTATTAATGACGCTGCCGAAGCACTCGCCACAATGGCGAGTGCAGCAACAGCAGAAAATATTAGTCTTTTCATGAAGCGATTATTACTTTACAGGGGTTAGAATGCCTACCCAGCCACCGCCGGGAGCAAGATGCAGGTCGAGGACATCGCCGGTAGCGACAGTCTTTGTCTCAAATTTATGGTCGGTAGCCTGACGGTGAGCATTGCGACCGTCGGCAACAGATTCCATCGACCATTTGCCTTCGGGGAGGAAGTCGAGTTTGACAGTGAGATCGCGTGGAGTCCAGTCGTTCATTGCAGCAACATACCATTTGTCTCCGTTACGGCGAGCCATTACGAGATAATCGCCAATCTGAGCTTCGATGCCGACAGTTTCGTCCCATGTCACAGGAATTTTAGAAAGGAATTCGGCATAGCCGGGAGCGTTAGCATAGTTTGAAGGAGAGTCGCATATCATCTGAAGCGGACTTTCAAACACGACGAACATCGCAGTCTGATTGGCGCGAGTGCCGAGCGTTACGGGATGGCTGAATGTGCCGTGATAATCCTCTCTGGTCACATTGTTTACAGCACCCGGAGTGAAATCCATCGGACCTGCAAGATTACGGATGAAAGGAATCATCAGAGTATGGTCGGGAGTGACGGAAGCATTCCAACCGTTACCTTCGCCCTTGTTATATTCGTTGCCGAGCACACCTTCGAAAGTCAAAATATTGGGATACTTACGCTGCATTCCGGATGGTTTGTAAGCTCCGTGGAAGTCAACCACAAGATGATGGTCGGCAGCCGAACGCCCTACAGCCTCGTAGAAATTTACCATTTCCTGGTCAGAGCGGTCCATAAAGTCGATTTTCACGCCCTTAGCACCCCATTTCTCATAAATATCAAATGTGCCATCGATATCAAGTGCCAGAGGATTCCAAAGAGCCCAGAGAACTACGCCCACGCCTTTTTCATTACCATATTTGATAATTTCTTCGACATTGACTTCAGGTTTGTAATGCTTGATGTCGCGGGTGCTTGCCGACCAACCTTCGTCGAGAAGAATGTATTCAAAGCCGTGTTTAGCAGCAAAATCGATAAATTTCTTGTAAGTAGCAGTGTTGACACCTGCTTCGAAATCGATATCGGGACCATAAAGATTGAGATTTGACCACCAGTCCCATGAAATGCGGCCGGGCTTCACCCAAGAAGCATCCTCAAGCACTGACGGCGCCGAAAGCTGCCATGCCAGATAATTTTCGAGAAGCGCAGCATCATCGGGAGCAATCATCACAATGCGCCAGGGCAAATCGCGTTTGCCTGAAGTCTTTGCGATGTAGGGATAGAGGTCAAGCACAATTTCCGTGCGGTCACTGCCCCATCCTTCTTCGGGAGTCTTCATTCGTTTTTCCTTAATCAGTTTCGGGAAAACGCCTTTGAGTTCGTCTGATGAAGTTCCTTCGAGGAAAAGGTTTGAATAGTCATATACACCTGCTTCGGTAACGACAACGCGAGTACCGGCAGGAGTCTGCATATAGATAGGTAAATAGCCTGTCATATCAGAATTGATAGAGTCGAGCGGCATCTGAGAGAAGAGAGACTCCTGCGACGACATATAGTTGGGACGCAACGCGTAGGTCGGCCAGTAAGCGCTCGTTCCTTCGGGTAAGTTGAAATCAGCTGTTTCGGAATTTACGGTCATCTCTCCGGGACGAGAGGTGACGAAACGATAAGCCACACCGTTGTTGTAGGCACGGAACTGAACCGAGTAATCGCCAGCCATTTTGAGGGTCAACTCGTTATAGTTGTCGCGCACATCTCTGAATTTTGTCGGGACATCGGCGTGAAGCACTTCGTCTACCGCACGTCGCGAAACATTTTTCACTTTAGGATTTACTCCGGGCTGAACTTTTGCGCCTTCGATGTCGAGGCCGATAGCAGACGGGGTTACAAGAGTCTCTCCTGCGCGAGAAACGCTCCAGGTCAGGTTCTTTCCGGTTTCAACTTTAACGGTAATAAGCTTATCGGGAGAAACAACGGTGTAGCTTCCCGCATAGGAAGCTACACTCGCACTTACGATAAGCCCAATAACAAATGATAATCTCTTCATTGGGTTTTATTTTGTTTTATTGTTGTTTAGTTCTATATTGGCTTTGTAAGCAAGTTTTATGAACGCCACTCATATAAAGTGACACAGGCTATTATTTATTTTCAGATTGATATTCGTCAATGCCCTGCTTGATTTCATCCCATTGGTTGCGGTTGATGATATGGACAATGTCAAAGACCATGAGACCTTCGCTGTTTTCGAGACAGCATTTGACAGCGTTGACAAGATTGTGAGGGTCGGCAGAGTCTGCCGAATGATTGATAGACTGGATGGAACCGATTACATGACAGTCGCCCATGATGACGGAATCAGCGCGATTGAGCGCATATTCAACTGACTCGTTGTCTTCGGGTCCATAGACGCGTTCGAGATATGCACCGACAATGAAATTGTCGAGTGCGGGAGCGAAACCTGCTTTCTGATATGCGTCGCTGCCATAAGGATAGCACTTGCACCATTCGCTGCGCGGGCTTGCCCAGTTCTGACCGTTTTTCTCGATTGCATGCAGCCAAGAAGCAGCCCAGTAATTGAGTTCGATGTCTGGATTGATAGTTTTTATCGAATCGCGGACCTCGTGAATGAAATCGCTGATTACTCCTGCGCGGAACGCCAGCCATTCATTATAATGTTTACCCGGGACGAGTTCGCCCTGTTCGTCATATGTAAAAATATCAGCAGGCCAGTTTTCAATCTGCGAACCGACATATTTTTCAAATGCTTCGCGGCTCTCGGTAGAAAAATCGCTTTCCATATCGGGGAAACGGCAGTAATCGAGGGCAAGACCGTCGACATCATAATTTCCGGCAATCTCGGTCAAAACGCTCATCGCATAGTCGCGCGAATCCTGACGGACAGGATTTAGGAAAGCTGCAACCTTGGTGGTGTTCGTACGGATGTCATCCATTGTCCCGTCGGGACGATATTCAAGACAAGTGCGACCGTCAAACGTCGTATCTTCATAGCACAAGCCTTTCTGCCAATATGACGAGCCAATCGGGAAAACGCAGGCGGAGGCTGTCACCTTCATGCCGAGACGGTGAGCCTCGTCAACAACATATTGCAGATAGTCCCAGTCACGCTCAACAACCAAACTGTCGATACATGTCAGCTCGGGCACGATTTTACTCTTATACAACACTTTGCCTTCAATCGGCTTCACATCAACGACTATATTGTTAAATCCTGTCTCTTTCGCTTTCTCAAGATAGTAGGTTATTGTGTCGCGGTCGGAGAAACGGTCGAAATTAGCCTCGCCGCACATCCACAGATATTTTGGTTTCTCTGCGCTTTCATCGTCCTTACCCGAACATGCTCCGAAAAGCACACCGACGACGACAAATGACACTAATGCATAGAAGAGAAGATTGGAATGATGACGGAATTCAGATGACATGAGAAATGATTGGGCTTATAATTATTATTCGTTAGTAACAAAATGACCTTTGATGTCGACTTCGCGGGCTGAGAACGGGTTAAGGACAGCGTCCACCATCAAAGCAAATTCACCGCGAGTGATTGGCTCATTGTCTGCTTTCGCAGAAATGGAATATGCTGCAAGTTCTTTATTGCCGTCGATGTCCTTGTCTGAGACTGATGCAATCAACGCGACAGCATCGCTGAATGTCGCTTGCCGGGGAGTTTCTGGTTTTATCGGAGAAAGTCCGTAGAAAGAACAGAAGTCGACAAGCTCGTCAACAAGCAGCGGCTCGTCGGCGCGGAGCCAGGTCTGATTGCTCCATCCGACATTTCTGCCTTCGCCGCGAAGTATGCCGGTCACCCCTATGCGCTGATATGGTTTGAAACGCCTGTCGTTTTTATCCACATCGAGGAATGGCATAATGTAACCGCCTGCATCGAGAATAGCATTCTGCACCTCGCGGACACCGACTTCCGACGGCTTGACATTTTCTTTGACTGCAAGCGCGGCAAGTGCGCCGGCTGCCTGCCCTATCTGAACGACAACAGGCTGAAGACGTGTCGAACCGTTTACGATATTCGAAACAGAAACAGATTTTTCAGTGACAAGCATATTGTCTACTTCAGCCGGAATAATCGAACCGAGCGGCAGTCCATATGACGGGATGGGGTAAAAACTTATTTTGGGCAGACTATCCGAACCATCATATGCCAGATGGTGCTGGTCAACAGGGTAGTCACCCACCGCTACAGCCGTGCGATACAGCGGGTCGGGAGTATCGTAAGGTGTGACAATATGATTGAGTGTGAAACGCGTAAGTCCATGAATGCGTCGCGACTCACGGTGATAAGGCATCAATGGCAGCAAATCGTCGGTCGGAAATTCATCGTCAGCAAGGCCGAGATTATTGAAGCCCAGTTCTTTCTGGAGGAAATAGACATAGCGCAAAGTCTTTGCTTTGGCTTCGTCCAATGCTTCTTCGCGCTCTTCGGGTGTCATCTCGACGATATTGAGATAAATATCATTGCCTTCTATAGGCCAGTTAATCATGTATTTGCCGTTGGGCAACTTGCCATACTGCATCATCCAGTGAGGCGGATGGTGCTGTGTCACACGACCGGGATTTGTACACAGTTCATTATCGCAGGTGCAAGCAAACTCGTCGGGGTCATAGTCTTCCGGCTCGTCCATCGTGACATCGCGACCATAATCCTTTAGGATAGCGACCATCGTTAGGTCCTGGATGATATTACGCGCCGAGTCGGGGGCAATTCCTTCGTCCGTCACAAAGCGGCTTTCCATGCCGAGGTCATAACCGATGCCAACGGCTTTTGCGACATCTCCGAGTTCAGTTCCGTCAATAAGGATTTTAGCCTTTACCTTTATCTTCTTACCCTCTGAGTCTTTCAAGTCAGCCATCCATTGACCGTCAGGCATCTGATTCACTTCTTCGAGACGGGTCTCATGGAGAACCGTGAGTTCAGGCTCTGCCTCCACAAGCTCATGCATCATCTTGTTACCTACGGAAGGTTCGAAAAGAACATTGCTGACCCATCCGGTCTTCAACGAGTCAAGACCGCCGTAATGCTCGGCGAGTTTCGTGCGGAATTCGCCGAATATGCCTGCCGGCATACGGTAGTTTCCGTCAACCGCACTGACACCTGCCGAGGTCAGCATGCCCCCCAACCACGTAGTTTCTTCTACAATCATCGCACTGACACCCATGCGGGCAGCCTGTACTCCGGCAGCAACTCCGCTCGCTCCGCCTCCGATGATAAGCACATCGACTTCACGCGTCGGAACCGAACACGAAACAACTGATATTGATACAATCAACATCACCGCATAAATACGGAGGGAAAAGAAAAAACGGGCTAAATGACTGGTCATAATTTTTCAGGTTTATAAGCAAGGCTTGTTCCCTATGGCAATATGATGCAAATATACTAAAAATTAGTAATATCTGCGCTATGACAACCGCTTTTTTCAGATAGCCTCGAGACCAATCACGGTCTGGAGAATGTCGACTGCCACTTCCACCGTATCTACATCAGAGATAGCAAAACTGCGGCGACCGTTGCGCTCGCGTATTTTGACGCGACGAGGGTTCTGCTGGAGATAGTTAAGCAGACGACCGAACATGGGTGACTGATAATATGCCACATTGTTGTCACCGACAAAGTACAGATACATAACCTCCTGCTTGATAGCAACCTTTTCAATGCCTAAACGACGTGCGAGCCGGCGCAGACGAGGTATGCGGAGCAGCTCGACAGTCTCGGGAGGAACTTTACCGAAACGGTCTTCGAGACGCGAACGGAACGCATTCAAATCAAGTTCACGCTCGATGCTGTCAAGTTCCTGATACAAAGCTATGCGCTCACTCTCCTGCGGTACATACCACGCCGGCAGGAGCAGTTCGAGGTCACTTTCGATAACGCAGTCTGCTACATATTCAGGCTCGGCATCATCCTGCGGCACGGTATTGGTATCGGCTGTCAGGACACCGCCGAACTCTTCGGTCCGCAACTCCATGACTGCCTCTTTCAGAATTTTCTGATAAGTCTCATAACCGAGGTCGGCAATAAATCCGCTCTGTTCGGCGCCGAGAAGATTACCTGCGCCGCGTATGTCGAGGTCCTGCATGGCGATATGTATGCCGGAGCCGAGGTCAGAGAAACTTTCTATCGCCTGCAGTCGGCGACGCGCGACAGGTGAAAGCGGAATATGCGGCGGCACCATAAGATAGCAGAATGCTTTGCGCGAACTGCGCCCCACTCTGCCGCGCAGCTGGTGAAGCTCGCTCAGACCGAAGTTCTGTGCATTGTTGATTATAATGGTGTTGACGTTGGGCATGTCGATACCGCTTTCAACTATTGTGGTAGCCAACAATATATCGTAGTCGTGTGCTGCAAAATCGACTATTGCCTTCTCGAGTTTCTCCGGCGGCATCTGACCATGTGCTATCACGACACGCGCGTCAGGGACGAGACGCTTTATCATCGCTTCGAGGTCATACAGCCCTTCTATGCGGTTGTTGATGAAAAACACCTGACCGTTGCGCGACAATTCGAAATTAATAGCCTCGCTGACGATATCGTCGTTCAAAGCCGATACAGAGGTCACAATCGGATATCTGTTGGCGGGGGGAGTATTGATTGCCGAAAGGTCACGCGCACCCATCAGCGAGAACTGAAGCGTACGCGGAATCGGCGTAGCGCTCATCGTCAGCGTGTCGATATTGACCTTCATCTGTTTCAGCTTTTCTTTGACAGCCACACCGAATTTCTGTTCCTCATCGATTACAAGCAGACCGAGATCCTTGAACTTGACATTTTTACCTATAAGTTTATGTGTACCGATGATTATATCGATTTTCCCGGCTTCGAGGTCGGCAAGTATCTCCTTGACCTGCTTGGGACTACGTGCACGCGAAAGATAATCCACCCTGACGGGGAACTCTTTCAGTCGGTCTTTGAATGTGTTGAAATGCTGATACGCAAGCACTGTCGTCGGCACAAGCACGGCTACCTGCTTTCCGTCGACAGCAGCTTTGAACGCCGCCCTGATTGCGACTTCCGTTTTTCCAAAACCTACGTCGCCACACACGAGACGGTCCATCGGACGCTCGCTTTCCATGTCAGCCTTGACAGCCTGAGTCGCTGTAAGCTGGTCGGGAGTATCTTCATAGATGAATGAAGCCTCAAGTTCCTGTTGCAGATAGCTGTCTGGAGAGAATGCGAAGCCCTTTTCTTCTTTTCGGGCGGCATAAAGGCGGATAAGGTCGCGGGCTATGTCTTTAAGTTTCGACTTTGTGCGCTCCTTCACTTTATTCCATGCGCCCGAGCCGATGCGGTCAATCTTCGGCGGAACACCTTCCTTACCGCGATATTTCGCAAGTTTGTGAAGCGCATGAATCGAAACAAATATAATGTCGTTATTCTTATAGACGAGCTTTATCATCTCCTGCGTGCGACCGCCGACATCGGTGCGCAGCAGTCCGGCAAACGTGCCGACGCCGTGGTCGACATGGACGATATAGTCGCCTACTTCAATCTGACTCAGCTCTTTAAGCGAAAGAGCCAGTTTACCGGAGCGTGCACGGTCGCTCTTGAGAGTGTATTTATGGAAGCGGTCGAAAATCTGATGGTCTGTGAATACGCATATCTTCGACGTGTGGTCGACAAAACCTTCATGGAGCGTAGCATGAACTGGCGTAAAGTCGATTTCATCTCCCCGGTCTTCGAAGATAGCATGCAATCGGGCAATCTGTTTTTCATTATCGCTCAATATATAAATGGAATAACCATCAGTCGCAAACCGTTTGAACGACTCGCTTATCAAATCGAAATTCTTATGATAGACTCCCTGCGGCGAACAATCGAAGCCAATCGAAGCCGTTGCCGAACTGTCAGCAGTGGCTGATGCGGTAAACTCCCTTATCCTGAATTTTTCGATATGAGCGGCAAACTCTTCGGCATCGACCACCTGGTCGAGTGCCCTTGCATCGCCTTCGTCAGCTATCATCGCGCTCTGCGAAAATTCCGACGCCGCTATAGCCTTTATGCGCTCTAAAGTGTATGCGAGGTCGCGCACCGCTATAACCGTCGACGGCGAAATATAATCGAGCAGCGATTGTCCGCTGGCAAGCAAAGCGACATTCGAGGTCACCGCTATATCGTCGAATTTCTCTTCCGATAGCTGAGTCTCGACATTGAACGACCTTATTGAATCAATCTCATCTCCGAAAAAATCGACACGATAAGGCAGCTCGTTTGAATAGCCGAAAATATCGAGTATCGAACCGCGGACAGCGAAGTGCCCCGGCTCATAGACATAGTCAACCTCCGTGAAGCCGTTATCGCGCAACCATTTCTCCGCTTCAGTCATATCCAGGCTCTCGCCACGTTTGAAATGAATAGTGTGGTCGTTGATAGACTTTCGCGTGGCAACCTTTTCTGCCATCGCTTCGGGATATGAGACCACAAAACGCAGTTTACCCCCGTCTGCGATACGGTTGAGAGTTTCGGTGCGCAACACTCTCGCAGGCTCATCCGCCTGACCGTATTTTATATCGCGTTTGTAACCCGAAGGCAGCATAGCGACAGCATCTTCTCCGACAAGTCTGCTAAGGTCAAAATAGAGATATCCTGCGTCATCAGGAGAATCGCCGACAACGAGCATCGGACCGTCCGACGTTTTAATCGAACTTAGAGCCATTGCGACAGACGAACCGGCGAGTCCGTAGAGACTCGCCCTTCGGTTGCGACCGAGAGCGGCAAGCGCCTTCGCCCGGGCAGACGTAAGAAACAGCTGATGAAGCTCTGCGAGCGTCATTTCAGATTGAGAATCGATTTATATCGTGAAGGGTCAGACAATATCACTTTTGCCGAATCGACGTCAGCGTCGCCCTTGCTGACCGAACGACGGGTCAAATCCGCATCCGAGAAATAGCGGTCGGCTATTTCCGAGTCAAGGATTTCAATGATAGCCTCACGGTTATGTTCGAGGTCATGATTGAGGTCATGCTTGAGCATAGCCTCGAGTCTGTCAAACTCCGCAGCTACGCTGTCGTTCATGTAACCTTCGCTCTTTGCAGCATCGCGCAGATATTTTATACCACTTTCGCAAAGACGGTCATACTTAAACTTATCAGGGTCGATATAACGCTTGAATTCCTCAAATATAGTGTCGCCCACCGCAAACTCAGTCGGAGCTCCAACCTCTGCGCTGTCATGGAGCGAAGCGTAACGGTTGGCGAAATCAAACGACCAGAAATCATTGACAATATTGAAAAGCAGACGATTACCCTCCGGCAGCTCAACCTTGATGTCGGGAGTGATGCCTCCTCCGTCACGCACTTCGCGACCATGGAGCGTGCGGAATACAGTTGTCAGGCTGTCAGGGATACGGGTCACCCGACCGTTCTCGTCGCGATGGCTGTAGTCTATAGCCTGGATAAGACGCCCGCTCGGTATGTAATAACGGGCAACCGTCACCTTAAACAATCCGTCGTAAGGCATCGGACGGGTATGTTGCACCAAGCCTTTGCCGAACGATCTCTGACCTATCACCACCGCGCGGTCCAAATCCTGCAACGAGCCTGACACGATTTCTGCCGCCGACGCAGTGCCGTCGTTGATAAGAACTGCCAACGGAATCTTCGTATCGATGGGTTTCTTCGGCGTACGGTAGATTTTCACATTAGTGGAGTCATTATACTTGGTTCTCACTATCTCCGTACCCTTGTCAACGAAATTACCGACAATCTGAACCGCACTTTCGAGCAGACCGCCCCCATTGTCGCGCAAATCGAGTATGATTCCTTTAAGTCCCGGATTGGTTTTAAGGTCAAGGACGGCATTTTTCACCGCTTCTGCACTGTTTTCGTTGAATGTCGTCAGTCGTATGAAGCCCACACTGTCCTCCAGCATACCGTACCATGGCATCGGGTCGACCTTTATAGCTCCGCGCACGATGTCGAACGACAGCAGCGAATCTTCAGCATAAGGACGGCGCACATCGACCTTGACATGTGTCCCCGCCTGACCGCGCAGACGTTTGCTGACCTCCGATACATCGGCGTCAGGAGTCACTTCCCATCCGTCGACAGCAAGTATCACATCGCCGTGTCTAACACCCGCACGGCGCGAAGGCGTATCCCACTGCGGGCGGTGGATGATGACATTCTTGTCCCTTTTAAGTATCACTGAACCTATGCCGGCATATTGACCTGACGATATCGAGGTTATCTCATCCTGATTATCTGCCGGATAATATTCCGTGTAAGGGTCGATGGTCGAAAGCATAGCCCTGATAGCCGTCTGCATCGTGGCATCGGCGTCAATCGAGTCTACATACTGAGTCTGCAACTCTTTATAGATTGCATTGAATATCTGGAGATTGCGTGCTATATCAGCCTTGCTGCTGCGCGTCGGTGATGTTTTGGCGCCTATTGTGATGATGGCTAAGCAAGAGGCGATGACTATCAGTATCTTTTTCATATGATATATCGGAGTGTTTGGATTTGCGCCATCTGCATCGGCGCGTAACGGAAAGCGAAATTAATCATTCTGCGTCAATTAACATAACGCACATAAGTCAAAAAGGATTAAAATTCTATTTTTTTTGAAGAATTTACTAAAACTTGTTGCATATCTCGAAATTTCAATCTAATTTTGCATCGCAAAACCCCGGAGGGGGCTGCAAAATCCGCTTCAATAGCTCAGTCGGTTAGAGCATCTGACTGTTAATCAGAGGGTCGTTGG
>CAMWNF010000049.1 GCA_947175535.1 uncultured Bacteroidales bacterium | reverse complement strand
CTATTTTATAGTTATTATTTCGTTTTGTTTACTCTAATAACACCAGAGTCCAGATAAAGGTTGATGCGTTTTAACTTCTTTAACTCTCGACAAGGGCAAGAAAAAAGACACGAGAACGATATCAATCGTCCCGTGTCTTTTTATGTAAGGTATGAACTATATTAAGCCTTGATACGCTCAACGTAGCTGCCGTCGCGGGTGTCGATGCGGACTTTGTCGCCGATGTTGATGAACAGAGGGACACGAACTTCAGCACCAGTTTCTACGGTAGCGGGTTTGAGTGTGTTGGTAGCGGTGTCACCCTTGATGCCAGGTTCGGTGTAGGTTACTTCGAGTACAACGCTTGTCGGCATTTCGCAAGTGAGTATAGTATCAGAAGCGGCGTGAACCATTGCTTCGCAGATGTCGCCTTCTTTGAGGAACTGAACGCCTTCGATGCTTTCGCCGGGGATAGCCACCTGTTCGAAAGTCTCGGTGTGCATGAAGTTGTAGCCCATGTCGTCTTTGTAAAGATACTGGTAGGGACGACGTTCGATGCGAACTTCGTCAACTTTCACGCCAGAGTTCCATGTTTTGTCGATGATACGACCAGTTTTAACGTTACGGAGTTTAGTACGGACGAAAGCCGGACCTTTACCGGGTTTAACATGAAGGAATTCTACGATAAAGAAATAGTTGCCGTCGATATCGAGGCACATGCCGTTCTTAAAATCAGCTGTAGTTGCCATAAAATGAAATAATTGTATATTCGTTAAATTGATTTTAGCACAAAAGAGCCATCATCGGCGCAAACGCCTCCCATGACATTTTGCAAAGTTACTCATTTATTTCGACATAGTCGCATTATCAGTCAAAAAATAAGAGTCGCGCCGACAATAAAGTCAATAATTGTTTTTTTAGTCCGATATGCCACAACTTTTTGAACTTATGGGCTCATATTCTCGCTATTTATGATTAACTTTGCTTATTCTAACAAGTCTCTCAATGAACGAGGAAGCACTCAGTCAATTATATCTCAAGGAAACTGCATTTCAAAAACTGATGCAGCGACGGATTTTCAACGTCCTTCTAATCGCGTCGCCCTATGATGCGTTCATGATGGAGGAGGACGGACGCGTCGAGGAACAGCTGTATTTTGAATATGTATCGCTCAACCTCAGTTCTCCTCCCCGCGTGATCCGTGTGTCTTCAACGGCAGAAGCTGTCAAGGCTCTGGAATCAGCCCATTTCGACCTTGTCATCACAATGCCGAGCATGGACATTTCAGAGACATTCTCGGGAGCGGCGGCAATCAAGGCTGTGGCGCCAACGATACCGGTGGTGGTGCTGACGCCATTTTCAAAAGAAGTGTCGCGCCGTCTGGAAAACGAAGACTTCACCCATATCGACTATGTGTTCAGCTGGCTTGGCAACATGGATTTGCTGCTTGCCATAATCAAGCTGATAGAAGACAAGATGAACGCCGACGACATTACCAACGTCGGTGTGCAGATGCTGCTTCTGGTCGAAGACTCCGTGAGGTTCTATTCATCGATATTGCCAACGGTCTATAAATTCCTGCTTAAACAGTCGATGGTATTCTCGACCGAGGCACTCAACGAGCACGAACAGCGTCTGCGCATGCGTGGCAGACCAAAAGTGATGCTTGCACGCGACTATGAAGAAGCGGTCAGACTTTTTGACCGGTATAAGGATAACATCCTCGGTGTAATCAGTGACGTGTCGTTCAAACGTGACGGACACAAAGATTCGCAGGCAGGCATCCAGCTCGCCGAATATATCCGCAGCAAGTCGCCCTATATGCCCATCATCATTGAATCGAGCGACATCGAAAACGCAGACAAGGTCAAGACTTTCGACGGAGTTTTTCTTGATAAAAATTCGAAAAAACTGCCTGTCGACCTGGGCGAGGCGATAATGTCGAACTTCGGCTTCGGCGATTTCATCGTGCGCGACCCCGCTACGGGAAAGGAAATAATGCGGCTCAAAGAGCTCAAGGACATGCAGAAAAATATTTTCTCCATTCCCGACGAGGCTTTGTATCATCATGCGTCGACCAATGATATTTCACGCTGGCTGTATTCACGCGCGCTCTTCCCAATAGCCGAAGTTATAAAACAGCACCGTTTCCGGTCGCTCGACGAGGCTCCGGCAGTGAAGCAACTGTTCTTTGACCTGATTGTCAAGTACCGCAAGATGAAAAACCGCGGCGTAGTCGCTGTTTTCCGCAAAGACCGCTTCGACTATTATTCGAATTTCGCCCGCATAGGCGACGGCAGCCTCGGCGGCAAAGGCCGCGGTCTGGCATTTGTTGACTCAATAATCAAGAAAAATCCGGTCTGCGATAACTTTTCAGGCGTCACGATATCGATACCGCGCACAGTGGTGCTGTGCACAGACATCTTTGACGAGTTCATGGCTGCGAACAGCCTCTACCCTATGGCACTGAGCGATGCGTCGGACGATGATATACTGAAGGCTTTTCTGGCAGCTAAACTGCCCGAGCGACTCACCGATGATTTCATGGCTCTTTTCGAGGTCGTCGACCGCCCGCTTGCAATACGCAGTTCGAGTCTGCTCGAAGACTCCCACTATCAGCCGTTCGCCGGAATCTATTCGACATATATGATACCATATGTCGATGACGCAGCCGAGCGTCTGCGGATGCTCGAAGAGTCAATCAAAGGCGTGTATGCCTCAGTATTTTACCGGGCGAGCAAGGCATATATGTCGGCGACAAGCAATGTCATAGACCAGGAGAAAATGGCTGTCATCATCCAGGAAGTCGTGGGCGAAAATCACGGACCGTATTATTTCCCGTCATTCTCGGGCGTAGGCCGCTCACTGAATTACTACCCAATCGGCGAAGAACGGACGGAAGACGGTGTGGCAGAAATCGCCATCGGTCTCGGCAAATATATCGTCGACGGAGGTCTTAGCCTGCGATTCTCGCCCGTCCATCCTGACAAGGTGCTACAGACCTCGACCCTCGACCTGGCACTGCGTGACACTCAGAATGACCTTTATGTGCTCGGGCCGAACGACTCTTCGCTTGAGATGTCGGCTGACGACGGTTTCAATATCGTCCGCAAGCCGGTGCGCGAATTTACAGGGACCGGTGCTTTGAGATATATGGTCTCGACTTTCGACCCCCAGAACGGCATCCTGATGGATTATGACGCTCCCGGCAGGGGCAGAAAAGTCGTGACATTCGCAAATGTGCTGCGCGACAAAGTATTTCCACTCGCTCCGGCAGTGGACTTCATGTTGCGTGAAGGACAGACGGCTATGCAGCGACCGGTCGAAATTGAATTTGCCGGTAATATCTCAGCCGTTCCCAACGCAGAAGGGATAAAAGGACATATTTACTGGCTGCAGATACGCCCGATTATCGATAAGAAAGAAAATGTCGACGAAGCAGCCCTCAACGCATCCGACGAAGACCTGATATTAAGAAGCAACACGGCACTCGGTCATGGAAATATCGAGGGAGTAGCGACGATTGTCTATGTCAAGCCATCAACTTTTGACTCATTGCATAATCCGGAGGTAGCCCGCGAGCTAAATCTCCTGAACCGCGAAATGGTCGAACGAGGCGAAGGATATATCCTCGTAGGTCCCGGCAGATGGGGGTCGAGCGATCCAGCGCTCGGCATCCCGGTCAAATGGCCCGACATCTCGGGTTCAAGGCTTATCGTGGAGTCTTCCCTCAATAATTACCGCATAGAACCGAGTCAGGGAACTCACTTCTTCCATAATCTGACATCGTTCGGAGTCGGTTACTTCACCATCAACCCCCACAGTGACGACGGGATATATAACATCGACTATCTCGACGCGCAGCCGGCAATCTATGAAAGCGAACGTCTGCGCGCTGTAAGGTTCGAAAAACCGCTGACAGTAGCGATTGACGGCAGAAAAGGAGCAGGGGTGGTGTTCCGCCCCGACCGTAATCCGGCAAACAGCACAGAATTGCGAAATGCCGCACCGGAAAATCCTGAGATGATAGAACAATAGAATCTAATTATAAAGAAAAAGATGTCATTTT
This sequence comes from uncultured Bacteroidales bacterium, assembly GCA_947175535.1. GTDB lineage: Bacteria > Bacteroidota > Bacteroidia > Bacteroidales > Muribaculaceae > CAG-873. Next base: position 14,588 of record CAMWNF010000049.1, on the reverse strand, counting down.
TCAACGCAATAAAAAAATCATTAGGCTTCGGCGATGACATGGAAGACGGTCTGCTCGACGACAGTGCAGACGTTTTTTCCGAAGCGATACAAGAATCGGCAGCGGTTGAAGTTCAGGAGGCTGCGCCACTCCCTGCGGTGGAGACCGATACGGTCATGCAGACTGCGATATTCAATCATGTCGTGGAGATTTTCAATCAGGCTCTTCCCGATTTTCTCCGTAACTCCGTTGACCCGGAAGCGCAGAAAAAACAATTGTATGACAGTCTTGACGCTTCAGTCAAAAAATATCTTGACGATATCACCGCGCAGACGCGTCATCGTTGCGAAGTACGCTGGGCAAACGAGCAGTCATCGATGCGCGGCGAAATGGAAAGTCTTAAAGCCAAGGCTAAAGAAATAGAGCAGCAGCGTTTAGACATCAAACAGCGTCAGCTCAGTTCTGACCGTCAGCGACGGGCGCTCAACGACAGAGTGCATGACCTCGAAAATCAGATTGCCACTTTCGACGCAGAGAGAGAGCAACTCGATTTGGAAAACAAAAGCCTGATTAACAAGCTCAAGGTGGCAGCTGTGTATGAAGCCGAAGCAGAAAATTTGCGCAACGACCTCAAGGAGGCGCAGGCTGAAATACTCGCGATGAGGAACAACGGAGGGGAGGCACCTGCGACGAGCACAGAGGACCAAAGCCGGATAGCTGAGCTTGAAGCCGAGATAGAACGGCTGAACAACGAACTGGCGGCAGCCACAGAAAAGGACAGCATTGCATCGGAGATGTTAAATGGTCTGCAGTCAAAAGCCTCCTCTGCCCGCAGCGAAATCGAGAAAAAGGACAACGAGATAAACGACCTGAAAGAGCGACTCGCGGAAGCTGAGAATCTTCAAAGCGATATCGAGAAACTGAATCAGCAGATGAATCTTGTCGAAGAGGCAATCGAAAAACGCGACCGTAAAATAGCGCGGCTAAAAGAGACATGCGAGACTTTACGCAACGAAAACGCCGAGCTGAAAGATACAATCGCTGAAAATCTCAGACTCCATGCCGACACTGAGGCGGGTCTCCGCAACCGCATTCTGGAACTCGAGGCTGACCCGACCACTCCTATTGTCTCGGAAGATATCGTCAATTACGCCGACGAACCGGCAGACAACGAATTAATTGCAGACACGCCCAAGATTTCAGACGGCGACCTGGCTATGATTGAGGAAAGTTTCGACCTCGCCAACTGGATGAGTACAGAGCCAGCCGAAACACCGTCGATGCGCACAGGCATAAGCGAAGCCGAATTCGGCTATCAGGCTCCTGTCAGAAAAACGCCCCGACCAGATAACGATGCCCAGCTTTCCCTATTCTGACTTTAACAATCATATCATTATGAATTACAATTACATAAAATACATTTTCTGCTCAGTAGCATTGACTTTAGGGACCGCGTCGGCAGCGACGGCAGCAGGCGCGCGTTCGCCATATGTATCTGAAATCGCCAAATTCGTCTATCCAGAAAACGCTGCGGCATCGCCTGCCAATTTCGTTTACATGCCGGACGGACAAAGCTATCTGACGCTTTCTCCCGACCACCGTTCAATCGTCCGCTTCGACACCAAGAGCGGTAAGGAAATCGAGACATTTGTCGACCTGACCAATACCCGCGAGACAACGCTACCGGACATCGAAGGGTTCAAGTTAAGCGAAAACGGCGCAAAAGTGCTTGTCTACCGTAACCGGACTCCCATCTACAGACGTTCTTTCACAGCCGAATATTATGTCTATGAAGTCCGCACCCGAATACTTCGCCCTCTGTCGGAGAAGCATTCCGCGCAACGCTCGCCGCTGTTCTCTCCCGACGGCCGTATGGTTTCTTTTGTCGCAGACAACAACATATATATAAAGAAACTGGACTATAACACAGAAGTCGCCGTAACCGAAGACGGCCGCACCGGCGAAATCATCAACGGCGTCAGCGACTGGACGTATGAAGAGGAATTCGCGACCACTTGTTCGATGGCTTTCTCACCGGACAATCTGACTCTCTGCTTTGTAAAATACAATGAGAAAGAAGTGCCGACATATACGTTGCCTATATACGGAGGCACATGCAATGCCGACCAGCGTTATGCTCTCTATCCGGGAGTCTATTCATATAAATATCCGGTGGCAGGTGAGCAAAACTCACGTGTATCGCTCCACAGCTATGATATTGAGACTCGTAAGGTGAAAGATATACCGTTCGCCGACCAGACGATTGAATACATACCGAATATACAATATGCCCCGGGAGGCAACGTGCTTATCGTGCCGACACTCAACAGGGACCAGAACCGTCTTGAAATCTACAGTGTCAATCCGAAATCGACTGTTGTCAAATCCATCTATGTTGAAAAGTCAGAGACATGGATTGCACCGGAGACATATGAGAATATATATTTTTCGCAGGATAACTTCACTGTGCTGTCGTCACGCAGCGGGTTCGCACATCTGTATCAGTACAGCTATGCAGGTGCCGAACTCAGACAACTGACTTCGGGCGATTTCGACGTAACAGCCTATTACGGCACTGATGCCCTCGGCAATCATTACTATCAGGCTGCCCTCCCTACTCCGCTCGACCGCACTGTCAAGTCTCTTGATAAAAAAGGTGCGGTTCATACGGTCAGTCCCGAAAAGGGATGGTCTATAGCCGCATTCTCTCCGGCGAAAGAATATATGATGCTTAATTACAGCGATGTTTCCACACCGCCGGTCTATTCGTTGTGCAATGCGTCAGGAAAAACCCTGCGTACACTTGAAGACAATTCGGCTTATCGGGCACGATATGAAGGCAAAATTCCTGCAAAAGAGTTCTTCACTGTCGAAAGCGACGGTTACGCTCTGAACGGGTATATGATAAAACCGCTTGATTTCAATTCGTCGAAGCGCTATCCTGTCGTCATGACCCAATACAGCGGACCCGGCTCGCAAAGCGTGGTCAACCGCTGGCAGATGGATTTCGACTATTTCTATGCACTGAAGGGTTATATCGTCGTTTGCGTCGACGGACGCGGAACCGGTGGTCGCGGACGGGCATTCACCGATATGGTATACAAGCAGCTGGGGCATTATGAAACAATTGACCAGATTGCGACAGCCAACTACCTGGCAGGACTGCCGTTTGTCGACCGCAATGCAATCGGCATCAGCGGCTGGAGCTATGGCGGTTACGAGGCTCTTATGTGCGCGACAGAGCCGTCATCTCCGTTCGCGGCAACCGCTGCGATAGCACCAGTGACAGACTGGCGTTTCTATGATACGGTCTATGCAGAACGTTATATGCTCACACCGCGCCAGAACGAGGACGGTTATTTCAATTCGGCACCACTCAATCGAACCACACGTCTGGCATGTCCGTTATTATTAATGTACGGTACAGCCGATGACAACGTGCATCCGGCAAACACGCTCGAATTTGTCTCACGCCTGCAGAGCCAGGGAACGTTATGCGACATGTTCATTTTCCCGAATATGAACCATTCGATTAACGGTTGCAATGCCCGCGCTGTTGTCTATGCGAAAATGCTCGACTTCTTCGACCGTAATATAAAAAACAATCACTAATCTATCGATTCAAATGCATAACCACAATATATCGACATCGACAATACGCGGACTCTGGGACAACTGGGCGATAGCGTTCGGCGCAATCGCCTTGCTGATGTTCTGCTCGCTTTTCCTTTCAAAGACATTCTTACCAATCCTGTCGTTCGGTCTGGCTTACGGTCTTATGGCTAAGATGAAGTCAGCCAGCAGTCAACCAAAGATGGGCGCATGCTATATCATGCTGTGGGCGATGGCAATCACTTTGTTCTGGTCGGGAGTGGTGATGCTTATTATCAATGTGATACATTCCGAATGGTTTTTCGGGGGCATGTATGCGATAGAGCCGTTCAATCCGCGGCATCCTTATATATGCAGCCTGATTGTTTTCCCTATCTCGCTGGTCGTATGCCTCTATTTTCTCATTCGCGGTCATTCACTCAGAGTGTGCCGCAACTGTCAGGCACGCTTCGGATATTATGACCGCAACGGGTCAGTTGCGAAACTGTATTACCGCGAAGCACGTTATCAGCTGCGTCTGTTGCTCATGCTGTCACTCCTTCTCAGCACAGTCGATTGGGCTTACTACTACTTTTTCTACATAAACGTCAACTTCAACAATCCCGATAAATTTTATTTCATCGTGATGCCGATAGCGGTTTACCTGCTGTCGCTGGTCTACATGTCGGTGAGATATATGACCATGACCGAAGATATGTCGGAGAAGAGGGCATCAAAGACTTTGCGCCCGATGATGACGCTGGTGCGTTTCCTTATCTTCTCAGGTGATAAAGTCTTTTTAGGCGAAGATACTGACAACCTCATAGACACTCCGGCGAAAATAATCGTGCCTCGGAGAGAAAAAATGTCAGACGACGAGGCTTCAAATAATTTCCGTGATATAGCAGGTATCAAAGACTTTACAATCCGTTATCTTTACGATGATACGGGCTATCTCAATGGGGCGAATGTACTGCATTACGCCATATTCCTCAAGGATGACGATACACCGGAACTTAGACTTAGCGGTAGCTGGGAGACGATTGACGAGCTCGACCGTCAGCTTAAAGCAGGACAACTTGCTCCGCAGATGCTCAGTGAGTTGAACCGTATATATAATGTGACAATGGCGTGGAAGACCTATGACCGCGAAGGTCGCAGGCTTTATCCAATCAAACATTATCAACCGACGTTCCGTTTGCGAGATTTCAAGAACTGGGATGTCGATTACGGCGACATCCATTGGCTTGATATCGCGACCAACAATGAGGACAGACCGTTTTTCAGACTCCGCCGATTCTGGCGTAAAAATTTCCGACACTGATGTGTGCCGACTCAAAGCCGATTTTATTCATTACCGGTCCTACTGCATCCGGTAAGACTGCCCGCGCTGTAAGCATTGCAAGAAAGTTCGATGGAGAAATCATAAGTGCTGACTCACGCCAGCTCTACCGGGGAATGGACCTCGGAACGGGAAAGGACCTCGATGAATATGGTGACATCCCATATCATCTTATTGATATTGTACCGGCTGGGTACAAATACAATCTGTTTGAGTACTTACGGGATTTTGACCGTGCGAGAGCTGAAATCGAAAACCGCGGTAAACTGACCGTCGTATGCGGTGGGACCGGTCTCTATATCGAATCTGCACTAAAAGGGCTCCATCTGCCAGAAGTGCCGAAGAATAATGAATTACGGCAATCCCTCTCGGATAAGACACTTGAGGAGTTGACATCTATCTTATCACAGATGAAAACTCTTCACAACACAACTGACATCGATACGGCAAAACGCGCAATCAGAGCCATAGAAATAGAGACATATTATCAGGAGCATCCTGAGGCAGCCACAAATGCATCACCTGCTCCGCTTAAAAATGCCGTAACGGTCGGAGTCGATATCCCTCGCGACGCACGCCGACAGCGTATAAGCTCCCGACTGAAGACACGACTGGAATCGGGCATGGTTGATGAAGTTCGACAATTGTTAGACGATGGCGTGACGCCTGCAGACCTTATTTATTACGGTCTGGAATACAAATATCTCACACTCTACCTTCTTGGCAAGCTTAGTTATGATGAGATGTACAATGGTTTGGAAATAGCAATTCATCAGTTCGCCAAACGTCAGATGACATGGTTTCGAGGCATGGAGCGCAGAGGGTTCAAAATAAATTGGCTTCCATGGGATATGAGCGATGAAGAATTCACTGATTTAGTCGGTAAATTACTTGAAAATGTCTCTTAAATCAATCATAATCGCAATTTCAGTGTCCGCAGTTGCTCTTTCAGGGCATAGCAAGGAGATATACAACACCCGACCCGTTGATATCTCTCCCGGAATAATATCTGTCGACACTCTACCCACGTTCTTTTCAGACTGCCACTACCATCTGCGCATCGAGATTCCGCGTCGTTGCAGCAATCCGAAGTGGAGTGTCACATTACAATATGCCGACAGTACATACTCAACAATTGAGTTTTTACGACCAGGCTCTGCCATCGCAGACATCGACTATGGACTTCCTTTAGACATTATAGCATCAGACTTTACTCCGGATTCACAATGCGTCACCACGCAACAATGGCATCTTGTGAAAGATATCGACCCGACTGTAGAGGGTTGGTCGTTGACCATAACCTGTCTTCCTGACGATAGCGAACTGATATGCTCTGTCGGACAACGTAATCCGCTCATTTCATTTCCTGTAAAGTCAGAGGGACTTTACAGGATAACAGCCTCTTCACAATCCGCTGTCAGGCTGTCGCGTCTGTCGCTATTCACTACAGAAACCGACAATCTTTCAAGCGTCTGCGTCTCATCTCTTGATGAGTTATCCGAACGCCTTAGCCAACCCGATACAGGCATTGAAGGATATTGGCGATATCTCGACCGCGACACTGACCCGCGACGGCTTAACACCGGCGGAAATTACAGACTCGCGACCGTTAAGTCGCCCGACGGAAGTGTCGAAATAATCTATCTCGGCGGAGTTGCTCGGAATGATGCAAAATGGCAGCCATTGATGTTAAAAGGCAGACTTATACCGACTGCCTTCATTAATCATTATGATTTAATATGGTATGATGCATTCGGAGCTAAAATCGACATGGAGACCAGTGCCGATTTAATTGACGGAGCAATTCTGAAACTTAATTTCCCGCTCCACGGTGGCACGATACGCTTTCAAAAAGACACGGTTAGGACTGCTCAGCCGGTGAACCGGTAATTTCTTCGGTCTCTATGTCATAGTGAAGCGTTGTATCAAGAAGGACTATCGTATAGGAAGCTTTGTCGCGTTCCATGCTGAAAACGCTCCCGAGATTTGATGTCTCCTCAAGATAAGAATAGAGAGCAGGAGGCAGTTGGTCAAACAATAGAACTTCGGGCAAAGGCATTCCATAGCCGTTTATAGTCTCCCAATCATAGTTTTTATTAAACGTCATTCCGGGTCCGTCTTTGAGTCTGACATGATATGTATTTGACGACTCAGAGAAACTGTCAATATCTGAGCTCGGAAAATATTGCGTTATAAATTGTGAAATTTCCGACGGAAGGTCGCCCCACAGATCATTGTCCTTACAACCCGACAAAGTTCCTACTGCAGCGGTGACCGCCATTAAAATCATCACGAAGAGAGATTTGAGTTTCATCCTTTGCTGTATTTAGATTTGTTATAAATATTAAACGATTTTAACACACCAAAAGTTCGCCATCTTCCTCAGATTCCTTTTTGCACTACACTTAAACCTCGGACACGGCACAAAATTCATGTAAAAATACTTAATATGGCTTAACAAATATTAAAATGGGGGGGGGTAGACATATACTAAAATATTATATTATAACTTTGTAATAAATTAAAATCTTAAATAAGTTTCATCGTGCCGAGATCTCTCCTTTTCAAAAAAAATCGTTTTGTTGTCACCGTTTGATACAAAATCTACTCTTTTATAAAAACTCTGTAAATCATGAAAAAATTATTCATCACATTTCTAATCGCTGTCGCGGCAATGTCTGCCATCACAACTCAAGCCGCATTATCACCGGCTCAGGATAAAAAAGGAGAAAAGGCTGACAGTGTCTATCTATTTGCCTCGATTAAAGATGCCACATTCAAACATAATCTTTCCGAAGGCTTTGTGATTCCTTATGATAATGATGGTAATCCGCTTGATACAATCAAATGTCAACTTTCAAAACGATGGAACGGTACAGAAATAGTCGAATACGCAGTGGCAGCCTTAAATATCGATCGGTCGAACAACGTGATTATGTTCGACATCGGTTCGCCGGGTTATCAGACTGAGACCGTCACCTGGAGCCTTGACGGCATCGGCAAAAAGGAAACATACCGCGAAATGCCGGTAATTTTTCTTTCTAAGGCACGCAAACTTAAGGAAGTGACTGTTGTGGCCTCAAAAGTTAAGTTCTACAACAAAGGTGATACAGTTGTTTACGATGCTGACGCCTTCCAACTTGCCGAGGGTTCGATGCTCGACGCTCTTGTGTCGCAGCTTCCAGGCGCACAAATCGATGAAAACGGTCGAATCACAGTCAATGGAGAGTTTGTTGAATCTCTGCTCCTTAACGGCAAAGACTTCTTTAAAGATGACCATACAGTGCTTCTCGAGAATATTCCGGCATATACAGTCAAGTCTGTTGAAGTTTACAAAGGTCATACTACAGAAGAAAAATTGAACTTTGATAATTCTGCTCCACAACATCTGACAATGGACGTCAAGCTGAAGAAAGAGTACAACCACGGCTGGCTGCTCAATCTTCAGGCAGGCTACGGCACATCCGACCGCTATCTGGGTCGAATGTTCGCTTCATGGTTCTCTCCTACAACATCCGTTATCGTCACCGGTTTGACCAACAATCTCAATGATAACCGTACACCCGGTAAGACAGACAGTTGGACGCCTCAAAGCATGCCGTCAGGCAGACAGTCTGTCCGTAGCATAAATATAGGCTATAATCATGAATCAGCTGATGAAAAAGTGATGGCTCGTGGAAATGTGGATTTCTCCGGTAAGTCGACTGACTACGCTACATCGACATCGTCCACTCAGTTCCTGCCAAACACAAATACCTACGGACGCACATTCATGGACAGCAAATCGTCGAACTTTGCGTTCAATACTAATCATCTGGGTGCCTATACGACAAACAAAAATAATCGTTTGATGCTTCTGGTAGCAGGTAATTATTCAAAAACCGACAATTATTCCAACTCTCTTTCAGGAACATTCAACAGCGACTATTCCGACATAAGCCGACAGGCGCTCGAGGCTATCTACAGTGATGGTTCGGTTGAAGAACTCAAAGCCGTGGTCAATCGTTCTCTAACCATGAGCGAGGGCGTTCTGAAATCAGGAGGATTCAACGTACAACCGCGTGTTTCACTCAAACTGCCAGGAACGCCTGACCGCCTCAGCATGTATGTCAATTTAGCCTACGTCGGGTCGAAGCGTGAGACATGGAATGATTATAACATTAATTTCGGCAGTAACCCTGTGCCTGCCGAACGTCGCCGTCAATTTTCGAACAATTCGCCAAACTACCGGAAGATGTTCGATGCAGGTATCTCATATTCAATCAACAGACAAGGTCTATACCTGTATATCGAATATGAGTATTCATTTGAGGATAAAGCCAAAGACTCGCATATGTATGCACTCGAACGCCTTGAAGATATGGGTATCTTCGGCGTGTTACCCGAAAACTACGAATCGACTCTCGACCCATCGAACTCCTACACTTCTACCACACAAACTAACGGACACTTCTTATCTATATCGTTCTTTAAATTTAAACAGTTTAATGAAGGTCTACTAAGGTTACAACTGGGTCCCAAAGTTGGTATCGAGCATCATCGACTAAACTATTGGCGTGACAACCGGTCATATCTTGTTAAAAGAACCTCAGTTATTCTACCTCGAGTCTTTACCACGGCAGACCTGAGTTACGGGTTCGGCAAATCAAAAGAAGAAGGGGCTCGTGATTTCAACAACAAACTGCGCTACTGGTTAGATATCGAGACCGAAGGACCGGAATTACTTCATCTGGTTGACGTGGTCAATACTGCCGACCCCTTGAATATTGAAGAAGGAAATCCTAACCTCAAAAATTCCTTCAAACAAACCCATAATCTATCATGGGATTATACGCCTTTTGGGAAACCCATCAATAACCGAATCCGTGTATCTTACACCTCTACGAGAGATGCACTTGTACGCGGATATGTTTACAACACCGAAACAGGTGTACGACGCTTCCGCACCTACAACGTCAATGGCAATCACAGCTACTCTGCCGCCAACACCTTCAACTGGGAATTCGGCAGTCAGAAGCAGTTCTCATTGAGTTCGAGAACTGAATGGTCGCTCAGTAACTACGCTGATATGCTTGGTATAAATGCCGAAACGCCTACTAAGGCTCAGGTGCGAAACACTTTTGTGAGCGAAGACCTGCGTCTGGGTTACAAGATAGGCAAACAACTGATTCAGGTGTTCGGTAACGCATCCAACCGCCATACTACATCTGAACGCGAAGACTTCAACACTATCAACGCGCAGCATTACAAGTATGGCGTCAACGCAACATTCACTCTTCCCGCCGGCTTCGGTATCGGTACTGACCTCACCTTCTACAAGCGTGTCGGTTATGGTGTCAAGGAACTCGATACCACTGATGCAGTGTGGAATATGCGATTGACTTACGCTCCGAAAGGCAACAAGCATTGGGTGTTCACTGCCGATGGTTTTGATCTGCTCCACAAGCTTTCGAACATCAACTATGCCGTTACGGCAACCGGTCGTACGGTGACCTACACCAACTCACTCCCGCGCTACTTTGTCATCACAGCTCAGTATCGCCTCAACATCCAACCTAAGAAAAAATAGCCGGGAAATAAGCAAAATTCGCCACTGACATATAAGCCCGCCGGTGCCGCAATGTGTATTTTGAACTCAGTCAAAATAATTGGTTTCATGATTGATTTTACCATTTGCGAGACCGGTGGACTTGCTTGTTTAATCTGCGGTTTAATCTGCGGTTAAAAAATATTTGCCAGTGTCGGAGATGTGGAGTAACTTTGCACATAATTACTTAAAATCAATATTGACCATGAACATAATCAGAAATATTGCCGCTCCGGCTATTTTTGCAGTCGCTATGGTATTCACATCCTGTGCCGACAAAACGACGCCCGTACTTATTGAACAAGGAGAACGACTGAATACCGAACTCCAGACTCTCGTCAATGAAAATCCTCAGCTTCTGGCGGAAGCGAAAGCCGCTTTTACCGACGCCCGTCTTGCAGTCGAAGTTAAAATCGCGGATTCGCTTTTCATGGTACCTCAGATTTCCGAACCGTTGTTCAGTTTCTTCACTGCATGCGAGATAAAAAATCATCTCGACAAAAATCTTGAGGTTACCGTTAATGCTCTCAGCGAAAAAGAATATCCCTTAGCAGTCACGCTGACCGACGTATATGGCGACTCCCACACATACGAATTTACGCCTGCCACTCTCCGCCGCATGGTGAAATCGCCTCTCACTCAGCTCAACTATACCGAAGCTCGCGATGGTCTGTTTGCAGCACTTGCCGCTTCCGAGGCTCAGTTCGCTCCCGCCGAAGGTCATGTCAAAGGTTATTCCACATCATTCAAAGGTGGTTTCTATGCCTATAACGTGGAATTTGAAAACGCCAGTGCATATAAAGGGTTAGTGACTGCCAATCTTAAAGCCCGCGCCCTCAAAGTACTCGAACAACGCTACGCCAAACTCGGCACTCTGAAACCTGTGTTTTTCGGTATGTACAAGTCTCTCGGACTCGAAGGCTTCCATCTCGTTTATTCTGCCGGCGAAGGCGCACCATCTCTCAAAACAACTGTTACACTGTCTAATATACGCTAATCTCAAGAAATGAACGTTACCGAACGCTTCCTGCAATACGTCAAATTCGACACTCAGAGCGACGAGCTCACCAACATGACCCCCTCGACTCCGGGGCAGATGATTTTTGCGCGTCATCTTGAAAAAGAACTTCGTGACCTCGGTCTGACAGAAATAACTCTCGACGACAACGGCTATCTGATGGCAACCCTACCGGGAAATATAAGCGGCAAAGAAGTTCCGACAGTCGGTTTCATCGCCCATCTCGACACATCGCCCGATATGTCAGGCAAACATGTCAATCCGCGTATTGTCGAGAAATACGACGGTGGCGACATCGTGCTTAACGCCGACGACAACATCGTGCTTTCGCCCTCTGAATTTCCCGAACTTCTCCACTACGTCGGACAGGACCTTATAGTGACCGACGGCAAGACTTTGCTTGGAGCTGACGACAAGGCAGGCATCGCCGAAATCATCACAGCTGTCGATTATCTGAAAAATCACCCTGAAATCAAACACGGCAAAATCCGCATCGCGTTCAATCCAGATGAAGAAATCGGACAAGGTGCCCACAAATTCGACGTCAAGCATTTTGGAGCAGATTGGGCATACACTATGGACGGCGGAGAGATCGGCGAACTCGAATATGAGAACTTCAACGCCGCTGTGGCAAAAGTGATATTCAAAGGTCGCAATGTCCACCCCGGCTACGCAAAGCATAAGATGATTAACTCAATGCGTATCGCAAACCAGTTCATCATAATGCTTCCCCGATGGGAAACCCCCGAGCACACAGAAGAATACGAAGGCTTCTATCACCTTGTCGGTATGGACGGTTCGGTCGAGCAGACAGTTCTCACGTATATCATACGTGACCACGACCGCGACCGTTTCGAACGCCGAAAAAAGGAACTTGAACACCTCGCGCGAAAGATTAATCATGAGTTTCCCGACTGCTGCACGCTTGAGATTAAAGACCAGTACTACAACATGCGCGAAAAAATTGAGCCGGTCATGCACATAATCGATATTGCCGAAGAAGCCATGCGACTCGAAGATATAACTCCGCGCGTAGTTCCCATCCGCGGCGGCACAGACGGCGCCCAGCTCTCGTTCAAGGGTCTCCCCTGCCCCAATATATTTGCCGGCGGTCTAAATTTCCACGGACGCTATGAATTTGTTCCGATTCCCTCTATGGAGAAAGCCGAAATGGTAATTGTCCGTATCGCCGAATTAGTTGGTAAATCTTGAACCGTCGTTCCCGTCCCCTGCTGATAGTCATCACCGGACCGACAGCCTCGGGGAAAACCTCATTAGCCATCGATGTGGCGCGTCGGCTGGGATGTGAAATCATCTCAGCCGATTCTCGTCAACTATTCCGTGACATTCCGATAGGTACAGCCACCCCTACGCCTGACGAACTCGCCGCTGTGCCACACCATTTTGTCGCAACGCTTGACCTTGACGACTATTATAGTGCCGCCCGCTTTGAAACCGACTCACTCGCGCTGCTTCCCGACATCTTCGAGCGTTCCGGTGGCTATGCTGTCGTCTGCGGCGGTTCGATGATGTATGTCGACGCCTTGGTCAACGGCATCGACTCCATGCCGACCATCACTGACGACGTACGCTCAAAAGTTTCGCGCCTGGCTGCCGAGCAAGGCATCGAAGGTCTGCTTGCGCTACTCGAAATTACCGACCCTGACTACTACGAGATTGTCGACCGCTCCAACACCAAACGCGTAATCCACGCCCTTGAGATTTCCATGCAGGCGGGAGTGCCCTATTCATCTTTACGCACAGGTTCAAAAGCCGAAAGACCATTCGACATCATGAAATTTGCAATTGACATGCCGCGTGAAATGCTTTTTGACCGTATAAACCGCCGAGTCGACGCCATGATAGCCGGCGGTCTCGTCGAAGAAGCCCGGCACGTATTCGACCGACGCACGCTAAACTCTCTCAACACAGTCGGCTACAAGGAGATTTTTGCATACTTCGACGGAACAATGGATTTCTACACCGCTGTTGCCCGCATCAAGAAAAACACAAGAGTCTATGCCAAGAAACAGCTGACGTGGCTCAAACGCGACAATTCCGTCATATGGTTGCCTGCACCCGCCTCAGCCGACGACGTAATATCTGCAATTCAGTGAAGGCATAGTCGCTCACACAATTGCGCCGATAACCATACCAATGGCATATAATAAAAGAAAATAAACACACATAATTAATCTTTTCTACAAAATTCGACAAAATCAGTCCGCAAAACTCATGACACGAAATAAAAAGCCGCGGACTGATACTTATCTATGCTCTCTTCGGTATCGGCAAATACCATGCAGTCATATATGAGTAAAAGCCCGCGGATATATGCTACCGCAGGCATCAACTTCTACCCTTGACTGCTAACTTTCAAATTTGCCGATTTTAAGAGAGCAAGAATATAGCTAATGCTTTTTATTTTATGTCGTTACCTTATCAAATGCTACATAGGCATTACAATTATCGATTCAACACGGCAAAGATACAAAATATCATTAACTTTGCACTATATAAACTCAACATCAAATTTTTCACCCATGATGAAATTCAACGAAGAGCACAAAGCATATCCACACATAAAGTCTCTGAAAGACAAAGACCTGAAAAGAATACTTTTCATTTGTCTCGGTAATATCTGCCGCTCCCCGGCTGCCGAAGGAGTCATGAAAGCCATTGTCGAAGCAAACGGCGACAGCAGCCGGTTTGAGATTGACAGTGCAGGCACAGGGAACTATCACATTGGTGACCTACCCGACCGCCGCATGAGAGTCCATGCTCAGCGACGCGGCTACAATCTGACTCATCGCTGCCGTCAGGTAACCCCATCCGACTTTGATGATTTCGACCTGATTGTAGCCATGGACGAGTCAAACCGTCGCAACCTCTGCCGCATTGCGCCGACCGTCGAAGCTGAGAACAAGATTATCATGATGGCTGACTTCGCCGATATCACTACACGGTACGACCATATTCCCGACCCTTATTACGAAGGAGCTGAAGGTTTCGAACTCGTCCTCGACCTCCTCGAATCCGCCTGCGCCAATCTCTACGACAATTTGAAATAA
>CAMWNF010000048.1 GCA_947175535.1 uncultured Bacteroidales bacterium | reverse complement strand
TTCAAGTATATAGATTTAGTAGAAGCGCCTCCGACTGTGACTGTCGGAGGCGCTTACTTTTTATTGGTTCATGAGTTTCTTTAATCGGCTGACATATAGCGCCCGGACAACGGGGAGTTCGGCGAGTCCGCGCATCATAACATCGGTCTGATAGCCGGCAGCTCTAATTGCTTCGGCGTATTCGCCGGCGATGTCATGAATGGTATGATTGCCGCACACGAGTAGCAGGGGGACGAGCATCACACGCTTAACCTTATCATCTGCCCTTAGTTCGACAAGAGTGGTTTCTGCCGTGGGATAACCTTCGATAGTGCTGACGTGGTAGCCTTTATGACACCCTGCCATAAGCATGTAATCAAGTTGACAGTATGTCGCCGTACTCGGTAAAAGATTGCCGTGTCCGACAAAAACAACAGCTTCGTCTTTGGCTTTGGGGTGTGACGCAAGGATATCGACGAGCGTCAGACAATCGTCGGGACTGTAACACAGCGATTCGCTGCATTTGAGAAGGTTGAAAAAGAGCCGCATCTGATTGCAGGCGTCACGTACTTCTGCCATTTCGACACCGTCGATAATGGTTGTACTCTGCACATAGACTGAGTCGTAACCATCGGCACGCAGTCGGATAAGCGCTTGAACCGGGCTGTCACAATCAAGTCCCTTTTTTGCAAGATTGCGCCTGACAACAGGTGAGATATATGCTTCGCAGACTTCGGTCGCAGGGAGAGCCTGACGGATGTCGGATGTTATCAAATCAATAGTTTTCGCACGCGTATTGTCGTCAGAGCTGCCATAATGAGTTACGAGAACAGCCGTTTTGGCAGCGATGGAGGGGCAAACACTTCCAACAAGAATTGCACAGACGAGCAGATTGAGAAATTTTTTCATTAGAGTAGATTATTTTAAGGTTACACTAAGACTGACTACTAATGACCGACCGGGAGAGTAAAGCGCGAAATTGCTGTTGAGCGGGCGCATGTCGCGACGGTCAAATATGTTGTCGATGCCGACACCGGGTGTCAGGGTGAAACGGCGGAAACAACTGAAGGTGTGGCGTGTCGTGAGATTCCAGACGCCGTAGCCGGGAGCGTCACCATCGGCGTCACCGGGGTAATATGTCTTTGACTGTACGCGACCGTTGAGGTTGGCGTTAAAGCGATACCATCCCCATGTGTGAGAGTAATTGGCGGTGAATGTTCCGGTGTGCATCACACTGCGGTTGAGACGCTGCCATGAACCGTCATCATTCAACCCCGAGCCATAAGCGTAGGTGTAATTGGCTGCCAAAGTAAGACCTGCTAACGGCGTAACCGTTACATTGGCTTCCACGCCTTTAACTGTGGCTTTCGAGAAGTTATAATATTCCTTGATGGTGAGGGTAGACTGTTTGATGTCAAGTATTTCGGGAAATTCAGATATCAACGCATCTTGAGCATCTTTATCAAGAGCGGTAAACTTCGTGGAACTTGAAGTCACCATGTTTTTGACAAAATTCATGTAACCCGTGACAGCTACCGAGACCTTACCGGTGCGATATTCAAAATTGACAGAGCCGTAATTGCTGTCCTCGGCTTTAAGGTTACGGTTGCCGAAGGTGATGATGTGACGGCTACCCATCGGTTTAAGCATATGATAGTAAAGTTCGTCGATGCCGGGAGCGCGATACCCCATGGCATAAGTGCCTCTTACGTTGAAATTGCCTGTGTTATACATAAGTGCGACCTTAGGGGTAAGTCGTGACCCGATTTCATGGTGAAGGTCATAGCGGACACCGGCGAGAACTTTGAAGTGGTTCAAGAAACGCTGTTCGTGCTGAGCGTATGCAGAGAAGGTGCCAAGCCCTTTGTTGAGGTCAGACTCAGGACGGTCGAGGGTTTCATATCGATAGTCAAGACCGAAAACCGTGTTGCTGCTTTCGGAGAAGTTGAAAAGTCCCCGGAGTTCGGCATCATTATAATTCTGACGTTTGGTCTTGTAATAGTCGCCCGGAAGGAAATCACCTGACTGCATCATATATTTATACCATTGACCGTATGTACGCCCCGAATAATCGAACTTGATTTGTCCGAGCTGTCCGAGCGAATAACTTGCACCCGCACCCCATGAGAAGCTCTCGGAAAATGTGTTGTACTTGGTGCCACCGGTTATGTCGGGTCGTTCGACCGGTCTGTCAAGCAAGCGGTTGTAATAAGAACCTTCGGCATAAATTTTAAGTCTGTCTGTCGGGTCGTAGGTGAATTTCTGGGAGAGATTATTGGATGTGTAGCCCAAGGAAAGTTGAGCAAGGGTCTCGACTAATTCGTCGCCGCTTTGGGTAAGGTTGGAGTTTTGCCATCCGTCGGAATGAGAATAATTATAGGCGGTCATCGAGCCGACTTTACCGGCACGAAGAGCAAGGTCGAGACCTTGATTGAATTGTCCGTCGCGGGTGTAGCGGCTGTTGGTCGTGAACTCGGACTGTTCGCCCGCTTCGGCTGTGATAATGTTAATGACGCCGCCGACTGCATCCGAGCCATACAGAGTCGACGCTGCGCCGTTCAGCACTTCCACGCGCTTGATAAGGTTAACGTCAATCTGTCCTAAATCGACGTTGCCGCTGATATCGCCAATCATTTTGCGACCGTTAAGAAGAATAAGCACATGGCTGTTAGTAAGACCGTTCATTCTCAAATACGAGCCCATCGCCGTCGGAGAAAATGACAGCGAGGGAACCATCATGGTAAGAGCTTCCTGAATATCTGTCAGACCTGCGTTGCGGAGCTCGTTACCGGTGATGACTTCGACCGGAACCGGTGTTAGTTTCAATCGCTGATGAACACCAGTGCCGGTGACAACGACGGGGTCGAGTTCGCGCGAAGTCGTATCGGTGAACTCTGCCTGCATCGGCATTTCAGATGCACACAAGGTCGCGACAGAGCAAGCAGAGATGACGGCTGAGAGAGCCAATCGGGTAAAATTACATTGTATCATTTGCGTAAAAAAAATTATGTTAGTTTTTTCGACGCAAAATTACAAGTAACGGATGCCGCCGGAAATACTCAAAAATTGGTAATTTATAAGAGCACGCACGACATAAAAACAGCCGGCGATACCCAGAAAGGGTTAAGCACCGGCTGCTATAAATCTAATGTCTAAATTATCAGAAGAGGAAGTTGAGACCGAAGTTGACTGAAGCGTTTGACGAAAGCGGAACAAACTCTTTAGACACACGTCCGAGAGTGTGATCCATACCGACAAATAGGTTAAAGCCGGTCAGATGGACGTTCATAAGCCAACCGAAACCGAAGCCGAATGTACCGAGAGCGATGTTAGCCGATGCATCGAAGCATTTGACGGGAGCAACGTTTGCCGAAAGACGGAAATCGGTCCAAGTATAGGCACCGTTGATGCGGGTGGTATTGAGCAAGCCGAATGTCAACGGGCGATAGAGGGGGAAGGTGTATTCTGCGCCAACGTTGAGAGTAGCGGCAAGCGCAGTAGCGCGTGAACCCTTGTCACCCATATCATCGAGCTCGTAGATTGCGCTGATATCATCGGAAATTTTATCCCATGTGTTATCAAAGCTGTTTGGAGAATCATCATCGACACTGAAGGTGTATTTATCGGTGTTGAATGTCTTGGGACCGTCGGTCGAAGCAAGCATGTTGTTGCTCCAGTTGATGAAACCGAGGTCAAGAAGCGCGACAGAGAAAGCCCAGTCTTTCAGAACGGCGGGACGATAAACCGCACCGAGGTCGAAAGCCATACCGAAGCCACCTACACCTGCTCCGTTGACTTCAGCACCGCTGACATAGCGATGACCTGTACGGTCGTTGACGTCTGTCTGGTAAGAAAGACCCTTGAGTGACGAGCGGATTTCGGCATCAGAAGTGATGGTCCATGCATCCTGACCGAGGGTCAGGTCGGCATTGCGCAGACGCACATCAATATTACCGCCGCCGACAAGGAATTTGAATGTGCCGCCGACGCGCCATTCCTTATTGATGTCGCGTGAATGACCGAAGGCAATTTCAGCATAGGCGACAGCACGTGCAGCAAGGTCATCGATAGCATAAGTCTTGTTGGCTACACCTTCTTTGAGAAGTGAGAACACCGACTTGGGAAGATTGATGCCGATATCTGCGCGCGCGTTGATATTAACCGTATTATATCCCCCGAAAGCCTTGAAACCTGCTGAAAGGATATCAATCTTGGTATTTACACGCAGACGGTTGACATCGCTGAGTCCGTTGAGAAACTTGGATGCGTCTACACCGGGATTCATGAATGTGGTTGTACGACCGTCGATATTATAAAGGATGTCGGTGACATGGAGATTGCCGTTTACGCCAATGTTAAGGTTGCCGAGAGCGGGCATCGAAACAAAGTTCTTGCTGTTACCGAGAGCTGGATTGAGCTGGAAACGATATGTGTAGTCGTCGACAAAGTAGCCTGAACGGGTGGTCTGTGCAGAAGCCGCAAACGAAACGAAGAAAGCAGCGGCGACGATAGTTGATTTTATGATAGTTTTCATTGGTGCGCTGATGTCGGATTAAAGTTCTTTTTCATAGTAGCCTGAAACTGACGGGCGGAGATTGGTGACAATGATTTTCATGTCTGGTTTGAGTGGAGTCTCGTCGCTGCCGGCAGTTGCGGTCACTTCATAACGGATGCCGTCGAGACCGCCTTTGATTTCACCCGTGATGTGAATATCGACAGTCTGAGGCTCCGAGCCTGCAGTGAGTTTCGCACCTTCGATTTTCACTCCGTCGATGTCATTACCGTCTTTGTCAATGGGATATGCCATTGCATCGAGGGCGAGAGGTATCTCACAGGCTATCGAAGCGCGTACGTGAAGGTCGGTTATCGTGAGGTGGTCAAGGTCTTCAGAACCCCAGCCGTCGGCAACGTCAGAGTAGACAATCTTAGAGCCCGTGCACAAGGCAATTGGCGCAAAGAACTCGTAAGAACCTTTAACTTCGCCTATATCAGAGCCAAGGGGAAGGTCGACAACCGGCTGGTCGTTGACATTGGGGTCATTGAGCTTTATACCAAGACGCGAAGGCAGACCTTCGCCGCTGAGAACGCCGCTGAGTTCTGTAAATGGAACGTGTTTGGCAGATTCATAGCCGGCAAGTTTCACAGAAGGATCTACGGGCGAAAGGCAATAGGATGACTTGCCTTCCTCACCACCAGCATCGATGATAAAATAGCCCGGGGCATTGAGGGTGAATTCTTTTGCATCATCGCCATGATAAGAAGTGATGGTCATGCCTGTCTGCGCGGTCAGTCCGTAGCGGCCAAGCGCATTCTCAAGACTAATATATATACAGGGATTGACTATAGAAATATCAGTTCCTTCCTGAGTCAGCACGTCGGGAAGGTCGGAGAGGTCGACATCTGAGATGTCGACTCCGTCAATGGTGTATTTGACACGACCACTGAACGTAGAGACGGTGAAGTCGGGAATTTCGTAATCGACAGTAAGCTTCAGCTGAGTGGGAGTAGTGCCGGGCAGGAGGTCTGCTTTAGCTATAGCAATCGAACCGCTCTTTACATAGAAATCACCTGAAACCTCAAGAGAATGAGCGTCAGAGTTGAAGACAGCGTCCATAGTCTCGATATCGACGCGGTCGGCTTTGAGAGTAAGTGTGAGTTTTTCGCCCTTGACCTCTTTTGCAGGAATGTTCGCGATACCGGTCATGGGGTCATAAGTTCCGCCAGCAACATCGGTCATGCGCAGCCCTTTCGGAAGCTGCAGCTCGAGGTTCTGCAATTCGACGCGGTTTGCGATTGAGTTTATGCCTGAAAGATGGAATGTGAAAATAAACTCGAGTTCACCTCCGAGAGCTGATACTCCTGTTATTTCAGAAGGGATGTCGGTTGCAGTGAACTTGAAAGCCTGAGCTTCGAGTTCTATCGGGAAATGACCGGCTGCTCCACTCGCAGCGGTGACTGCAGCGGGAACATAGGGGATGTTTATGACAGTGGGATTGAATTTCTGAGAAGCGATATTGACCGCACCGATATTGATAGGAGATGAATTGAAGTCGCCATCTTCAGTTATGGCATACTGTCCATCGACGATTTTGATTTCATCGCCTTCCTCAAGAATGCTTTTCAATTCTATAGCATCGAGATTGACAGGGATAGTCAAGTCATTGACTTTTACCTGCACAGTAGTGTCAATGTCGGACAAATCATACTTGTCGTCGACGCACGAAGCAAGAGATGCTGCCAAAGCGATGGCTAACGCAGCGGTTGTGGTGTGTCTGAATGTCATGACAAAAGGTGAGTTAATGATAATTTTATTGATTTATTAAATAATTAATGTGTGGGTTAATCTTTGTATATAAGATAAACAGTTAAAACAAGGTGGAAATGTTCTGCAAAGATAGCAAACTTATTTTTTGTTAAAAAAATATTTCTTAATAAAACGACGAGAAAAAGAAAACCGCCGTATTTTTAACAATACGACGGTTTCAACAATATGTTTCAGCTTATTTATTTAGGCTCGATGAACGTTTTTTGAGTCAGTTCTCTGAGCACGGCGGGATAGTCGGTGGTTATATAGTCGACACCTTGCGATATGTAGTTAAGCATTTCAGCGGTCGAATTAATCGTCCATACGTTGACAATCATACCTGCCTTACGGGCATCTTTTATCCATGTGGGATGGCTGGCGTACGCCGAGCTGCTGTAGTCGACGCTTTTAATACCGTCGGCAAGGACATTTGCCGGCACACGGTCACCCGCGAGATAGCCTACCAACGCATCAGGTTGCTTTTTCACAATATATTTACAATTGCTGTAGCCGAACGATATGTATTCGACGCGATTCTTGATGCCAGCTTTTTCGACCTTATCCATAACGATATCGATGATTTTTTCGTCACCGCCAGGTTTGATTTCGATAATCAACTTTGAGGTTGAAGTACCCATCTTCTCAACAAAAGTATTGATGAAACTGTCGAAAGTCGGCAGGTTCTCACCATTGGCGAGTTTGATATCCTTAATTTCATCATATTTACTATTGCTGAAATATTTGCCGTTGACAACTCCATCATGATGAACGACAAGGACATCGTCGGTCGTGCGATGGACGTCAAGTTCGATGGCGTAATAATTTGCATCCATAGCATATTTCAGTGCTGCAATTGAATTCTCGGTGGCATCTTTGGTAAGATGGGCGCCACGGTGAGAGACAATTTTCGGAGCTTTGGGAGCAAGCGGCTCGGCAACGACAGAGAAGTTGACTTTTGCAAGCGGACACTGAGCGGAACCACGTTTGAGAACAAGACGGTAACTACCCGAAACCATGTCGGCGGGTATCACTAAAGTCAGGCGGTCGTTATTGAAGATTGTCTCCGGCCTATAAGTCTTATCCGAACCATCGGCGAAAAGTTCAATCACGTCACCATTTTCAAATCCATTGCCATAGATGGAGTATTTGTAACCTGATGCTACTTCAACCTGCGGCAGACAGACAATGTCACTGACAGAGATGGCTGCTACGGCTTCTTCGTCAAATTCAGACTCTTTCCAGAGTTTCGCCACCTGGTCAGCAGTCATAGGTGCGCTGAAGATACGGGCTGTCACGACTTCTCCGTTAAATGATGCGTCGCAGTCGGTCTGGTTCGTACCGGGGTCACCGCCGATGATGAAAGATTCAGCACCGTTAGCAACAGGTACATAGTCACCGGGAGTGGCACACTGACCACTGAGGCGACCGTTTATATAAATGTAAGATTTGCCTTCTTCTTTATTATATACGCCAACGACGTGATAATATTTGCCGACTTCGGGCTGAACATTACTGAAAGTCCAGCACCATTTCGAAGCACCGTTAGTCGAGATATTGGGAAGGAATGTCATACACTTGGAGTTAGAGTGGTGTGGCAGGATGAAACCGATGCCGCCTCCCTGCATGGAGCTGAACCATTTCACCTCGCGTGTCGGATCGTCAGCCTCGTTGAGTTTGATAATGGTCTCGAAAGTGCAACCGTCAGCGATATTGTTGATGAAGTCTCCGCCTTTGGTGTAGTTGACACGATAGTAGCCCGAGGTAACCACCAAACCCATCTGATTGCGGAAGTTAGCGACATAGCGTTTATGCATGTCGTTGTAGTAAGTGATGAGAGATGAGCCGGGATAAGTGAGGACCTTGTTTTTCAGAGGCGAGATGTCCTCAGCCGTACCATCAGCATTATATTTTATGTCGAGAAGGTCAGCAACAAGTGTTGACGACTGTTCGACAACCACCTGCTTCTTCTCTCCGCCGTAATTGAAAGTTACGGTATATTTTACAGGGTCGTCAGACGGTTTCCACGGGAAGTTAAGAACGAGACGGGTTCTGGTCTTCGACACTTCTCTGACGGTAGAATTGTCGACCGTGTATGACCACGAGCAATTTGAGTTGACGGCGAAAGCAAAGTCTCCGCCGATAAACGGCACGGCTTCAGCCTGTGGAGTCACACTGAGTTCAGGGTCACCGTCAAAATCTTCGATAAATTCTATTTTACTTATTTCCTCAGTCGGAATAGTCACGACGTTGCCGTCGGTCTTTGTCACGGTCAATTTATAAATCTGTGCAAAAGCCAGAACAGATGCTAACACAAACGCCGCGATAAGCGAAATCCTTTTCATTTTCTATAGATTTTAAAGCTGGTTTCTTTTGATGTTACGATATAGACGGCAGCGGGCAACTCACTGATATTTATATTTGCCTCACCATCGTTGTCGGCGTCGGCTGCTACAAGCAGAACGCCTGAGAGATTATACAGGGCGACATGGCCACCGGGACTCATGCCGCGGATAACGACGGCGTCGGGATTTGTCAGGTCGACAGTCAGGGCTGATTTCATTTCTTCATCGATTGCCGTCGTATGGTCGACAAACTCGGCGAAATAAACATCTCCCATATCGTATTTTGCGCTGAAGTCGGAAGATTTTATCACACAGTTAGTTCCTTCGAATGTGACGACAGGTTCTGACGAAAGCATAAAGAACTGAGGGTCGCCGTTGTTCATATGAACTTTAAGTGCTTTGCCGGTTTCCTGCGCGCTGGCTGCCGACAGTGATGTCAGCATTGCGACACATCCGAAAACCGCCGCCGCACGTCTTAAGCTCAGAGTTAAATTGCAAACAAACATAATTGATTATATATTATTAAAAGAGAGAAACGCTGACATGAAACCCAGACCTAAATTTTTCAGGATTTTATTCATGGAATGAAATTCTAAGGTTTTTATCAGATAAATTACTTTTTCCTTCGACTCAAGGAACAGGCACACTGAGTCGAGAACAAAGTTAATAATTTTTCTCAATCCGACAAACACTTACACGCGTTAAATATTATTTTTAACTGTATGCGACTTCTGTTCGTAAGTCCAAACCGCTACTAATCATTATAAAGCATTTTTACCAAAAATAAATCTATTTGCTCAAAAAAATCTTAATATGCTTCGCTATTTGGTACAAAATTAGTAACTTTGCATCTCAAGTATTAGATACCCGAAGTAATATAAATTATAAGCCTGCTCGCGGAGCCTCAGCTCATCACATTTTCAGAAATGAGTTAAAGCATCGTAAGTGTGGCGTATAGACCGTATTTGTATCATGTTCTCAAACCGACAATTCATAACAAAACTCTTATCTACAACCCTCGTAACTTTAACGTTAGCTTCGCCGCTTACAGGGTTCGCATCATCGCCCGAAGGTGATGACAGCGACCGCTCGTTTCTGTTTTTCGGCAAAAAGAAAAACAAAAAAGCAACGGAAGCCGCAGATGCGACGCCCGCCAAGAGCGATTACGACGAACTGGTCGACGGAGCGCCCTATGTTTCGGAAGGTCTTTTCAACGTAATCCGTAAAGGCGAGAACTATTACTTCGAAATTCCGCGACGTCATCTCGGCAAAGCGATGCTTGTGGTCAACAAATTCGTCAAGGTTCCTGCCGAACTTAACGAAGCCAGTGTCAACCGCGGACTCAACTATGCCAATCAGCTCGTCAGCTTCGAGCTCGACACCGTTGCCAACAAGGTGCGCGTGCGACAGTTCCGTCCGCTGCCCGACATCGACCCCGCCGACGCAATGGCAAAATCGGTAAGGGAAAATTACCTCTCGCCGATTATCGCATCGTTCAAAGTCGAAGCCTATAACAACGACTCCTCAGCCGTGGTTGTCAAGGTCAACGATATCTATGACGGCACCAAGACGAGTTTCAACAATGTG
Organism: uncultured Bacteroidales bacterium; assembly: GCA_947175535.1. Taxonomy (GTDB): domain Bacteria; phylum Bacteroidota; class Bacteroidia; order Bacteroidales; family Muribaculaceae; genus CAG-873. The sequence continues at coordinate 8,533 of CAMWNF010000048.1, read as the reverse complement.
TTCTCCGACATAAACATCGGCACTTCGCCTTACACCGAACTCTCGAAGATAAACAACATCAAAGCCTTCGACAACAACATCTATGCCCTGTCGGAACTGACGACTAAAGTATCAGAACCGTCAGGAACCGTATATGTAACCGTCGAAGTCGGCTCTACCCTGCTCCTTCTGCCCGAGAAGCCCATGACACGCCGCTATGCGACTCCGCGCATCGGATATTTCACCGATTCAAATCTCCGATATGCCGACAAACAGCCGCGCGTCAAGCGTCATCACTTCATTCAGCGATGGAGACTCGAGCCCAAGCCCGAGGACGAAGCCGATTATCTTGCCGGCAGACTCGTCGAACCCGCCAAGCCCATCGTGTTCTGGCTCGACAACTCGACTCCCTATGTCTGGCGCAAGTATCTCCGTCAGGGCATTGAAGACTGGAATTCGGCTTTCGAACTCGCGGGCTTCAAAAACGCTATCCGCGTTGAGCAGATACCCGACAGCGCCGACATCGACCGCGATGACATAAACTACTCCGTGCTGACTTATGCGGCATCGACAAAATCCAATGCCATGGGTCCGGCTATCACAGACCCCCGAACCGGCGAAATCCTCGAAGCCGACATCATGTGGTGGCATAACGTCCTTGACCTGCTCCACAGCTGGATTGTAATACAAACCGGTGCCGTCGACCCGCGTGCCCGCAGCCTTGACCTGCCTGAAGAACTGATAGGCGACGCCATGCGTTTCGTGGCGTGTCATGAAGTCGGACACTCTCTGGGTCTTCGTCACAACATGATGGCTTCGGCAGCCATTCCTACCGACTCTCTCCGCTCACCATCTTATATCGACAAACTCGGCGGCACAAGCTCGTCGATTATGGACTACGCCCGTTTCAACTATGTGGCGCAGCCCGGCGACGGTGTCGAAGTGCTCGCACCTCATATCGGACCCTACGACCGCCTCGCAATCGAGTACGGCTACCGTTGGTTCGGTATCGAGTCGCCCGACGATGAGTTCGAATATCTTCAGGAAATCCTCGACCATCACGACTCGAAATTCTACCACTACAGCGAGGCGCAGGACTCACGCGAGGCAATCGACCCGCGCGCGCTTAGCGAAGACCTCGGAGACGACCCTGTCAAATCTGCCAAATACGGCATCGCGAACCTGAAACGCATAATGCCACACATCATCGAATGGACAACAACCGGCAAACGCGGTCAGGACTATGACGAGGCATCGCGTCTCTACTACTCAGCCGTAAGCCAATGGCAGCTGTATGTATATCATGTCCTTGCCAACATCGGCGGCATCTATATCGACAACAACACCGTCGGCGACGGAAACAAGACTTTCACTTTCGTCGAAACGCCCCGTCAGCGCGAGGCAGTAAAATTCATTATCGATGAAGTGCTCACCCAGCCGTCGTGGCTTTTCGACGCCGATGTCTCGAACTACACTTTCCTCGTGTCGAACACTCCGTTCGGACGTCTCGAGAACTCACCCAACTATATACTTAAAAACGCTCAGAGCTTCATACTCTGGGATTTGCTCTCCGACAACCGCATAATCCGCATGTTCGAAAACGAAGCCATGAACGGCAACAAGGCTTTCAAAGGCTCCGAAATGATGGACATGCTCCACGCCGCGATTTTCGCAAAGACAATCTCCGGCGCCACTCCCGACGTGCGTGAACGCTCTGTGCAGAAAAACTTCGTCGACGCACTCATCATCGCCGCAAGCGAAAATCAGGGCGTGAAGGCAGGCGTTGCGCGTACCATCGATGCCGACCCGGCTGCGATGCTCGTCGGCAACCCGCTCGAGCTCGGATGTTTCAGCGGATGCTGCTCTCACTCTCACGACGCCGAACACTCGCTCGGCGAACGTCCCGCGGGCAGACGCATACTCAACTTCTACGGAAGTCAGGGCAACCGCGTTTCCGACGCCATATCGCTCAAACGCGGTGAGCTGATGCGCATCCGCAACCTCCTAATCTCAAGAATGTCTTCCGCTTCACGCGACGCCCGTTATCACTACGAAGACCTCGTGATGCGTATAAATACCGCTCTTGGCATCGCTCAGCTCAAAAACTAAGCGTTGCCCGGCAGTCGACCCTCTCACTCTCTCTTCCAAATCTAATCTCTTCTCTAAAATAATGAACCGAACAATTATAAATCAGTCTATTCCAACAAAACGACATAGTGCGATGAAACAGTTTTTTACCAGATTTATGGTCATTGCCATAGGCATGATCATTTTCCCGGCGGCTGCTCTGACGGCTCAGCGCACCATCACCGGCGTAATCGTGTCGTCAGACGACCAGGAACCCCTGATCGGCGCATCGGTCACGGTTTCAGAGACACAGCTGAAAAAATCAGGAAGCACAGCCAAAACACTCGGAACAGTTACCGACATCGATGGTAAATTTTCGCTGACTATTCCTTCCGGCGTGACAGAAATCGAATGCCGTAACGTTGGTTACAACCCGCGCACTATCGTCCTCGTCGACGGCGTCAACCACTATGATATCATCCTCGATCCTTCGTCGGTCGTCCTTTCCGATGTCGTAGTCACCGGTTATCAGGCTATCGAACGCCGCAAACTGACCGCTTCAATCACAAAGATGGAAGTCGACGAAAATAAAATCGGCTCGATAATGAACATCGACCAGGCTCTTGCCGGACAGGTCGCAGGTCTTTCCGCAATCCAGAGCAGTGGTTCGCCAGGTGCGCCGCTCAAGATACGCATACGCGGTACATCCTCTCTTCAAGGCACACAGGACCCTCTCTGGGTGATTGACGGTGTGCCGATGAACGGCACGGAAATGCCCTCGACCGACGAGCTGAAAGATATCGACAACCTCTACCAGTCATCAATCGCAGGTCTCAACCCTGCCGACATCGAAAGCATCACAGTCTTAAAAGACGCAGCCGCTACAGCTATTTACGGTACGCGCGCAGCCAACGGCGTCATCGTCATCACCACCAAGAGCGGTAAGCAGGGCAAGGCGCAGGTGTCGTTCTCAACCCGGCTCTCCTATTCACCCAAGCCCGACATCGACCGGCTCAACCTGCTCAACTCCGACGAGAAAGTCGACCTTGAGCTGAGCCTCCTCGGCTCCAACTTCACATATCGTGAAAACAAAGGTGCCGTGGCGCGCATCCTTCAGGCGGCTGGTCAGTTCGAAGCCTTCAAAGCCGGAGGCTGGAGCGCAGTGTCGCCCGATGTCCGCGCACAGATTGACGCCCTGCGCGGTATCAACACCGATTGGAACGATATCCTCTTCCGCGACACTTTCAGCCAGGAATACAACCTCAGTGTGTCAGGTGGTGGAGATAAGGCAACCTATTATACCTCGCTCGGATATCAGGACGAGAAAGGCAATGTTCCCGGCGTGTCGATGAACCGCTTCAACATCGTACTGAAGACCAACTACCGTCTCAGCGAGAAATTCAAGGTTGGAGCCTCAGTCTTTGCCAACCGTCGCAAGACCGACTCATATCTGACCGACAACGACGGCTTCACCAACCCCGTCTATTACTCCCGCCGCGCCAATCCCTATCAGCAGCCATACGACGCGCTCGGAAACTATGTGTTTGACACCGACATCCAGGGTCGTGAGGACAGCGATTTGAAGTTCAACGTATTCGAGGAACGCAACAACACCGATTACACTCAGGAGACAACGGGCGTGACAGCTCTTATCGACGCCGACCTACGCTTCACCGATTATCTCAAGGCGGTGACTCAGGTAGGCTTCCAGTATGACCAGACCGACACTCAGTCATTCGCCGGCAAAGAGACCTACGCAATGCGCAAGGAGTTCTACCGCACCGAAATCATGGGTGCCGACGGCATTCGCAAGACTTTCCTCCCCGACGGCGGACGCCACCTCCAGAGCAAATCGACCAACAAACAGATTAACTGGAAAGCGCAGATTGAATTCAGCAAGCGTCTTGCTCCGGCTCACGAACTTGAAGCCATGGTCGGTACTGAAATCCGCAAGACATGGTATGACTACTTCTCGTCGACCGCTTACGGCTACGACCGCAAGACTCTGACCAGCAAGCCGGTCATCTTCCCCAACGAATCATGGGCGCGCACATTCCCCCTCCACACCGAGAGCGTTCTTGAAAACGCCTACGCATCGTTCTATGCCACGGCTTCATACTCTCTCCTGCGCCGCTACACTTTCGGTGCGTCTGTCCGCTTCGACGGCAGCGACCTCTTCGGCGTCGACAAGAAATACCGCTTCCTTCCCCTCTATTCTTTCAGCGGCGTGTGGCGCATCTCCGACGAACCGTTCCTTCAGGACGTGACCGCAGTCAACAATCTTGCAATCCGCGCGAGCTATGGTATTCAGGGCAACATCGACAAATCGACCTCGTCGTTCGTTATGGGTGACTATAACAACACATCGATTCTTCCCGGTGTCAGCGAAGACGTCATCGTACTCGGCACTCCTCCCAACCGCCGTCTGCGCTGGGAAAAGACCCACACAGCCAACGTCGGAATCGACGTAGCTCTGTTCAACAATGTCCTGACCCTTTCGGCAGATGCCTATTACCGTAAAGGCGATGACCTGATTTCGCTCAAGATGCTTCCGCTCGAGACAGGTTTCACCTCTACGATGGTCAACTGGGCAGGCATGCGCAACCGGGGTGTCGAACTCGCGCTTTCGAGCCGCAACATCTCAAACAAGGACTTCCGCTGGACCACCAACTTCAATATCGCTTACAACGAAAACACCGTCCTGCAGGAAACCGTACCCTTCAACCAGACGACACCGTCGCGCGAAGGTTATCCTGTAAGCGCGATTTTCGCCTACAAGACTGCAGGTCTCGACTCCGACGGTTATCCTTTGTTCATCAATAAAGCCGGCGAAAAAGTGACCGCCAAGGAATTTCTCCGACTCAATGGTGCGGGCGCAAGCACACTCACCGCAGAAGAACAGCGCGACCTTTACACTTATATGGGCTCGGGAGACCCCCTCTGGACAGGTGGTTTCATCAACAACTTCTACTATCGCGACTTCGACCTGACGGTCAACTTCGCGTTCAACCTCAAGATGTACACCCGCATACAGCCGTCCTACAGCAGCGTATGGTTTGACCGCGGCATGAACACCAACCGCGACATCCTCGACCGCTGGACTCCCGAGAATCCCAATTCAATCCTTCCTGCACTAATGCCCGAAGGCTACCGCTCTGACGAACGCACACAGTACGGCGAATTCACGCTCTACTCTATGCTCGACACATGGGTGAAACGCAGCGACTACTTCCGCCTGCAGAGCGTAATCCTCGGTTACAACATCCCGACTCCCATCGTCGCCCGCATAGGTCTCTCATCGGTGCGCGTCGCATTCGAAGCACGCAACCTCGCCGTCTTCGGGTCGAACTACCGCAACTTCCTCGACCCCGAAACGATGGGCAACCCCTTCGCTCAGCCCATACCCAAGAGCTATACTTTCAATCTACAAGTTAAATTCTGACAATCCGACGACATATGAAAATAAATAATATATTCGCATCTCTCCTCACCGTCGCAGCGGTTGCCACCCTTTCATCCTGCGACAGTTTTCTCGACATACAGCCTGTCGGCAAGGTCATTCCGACGACCGTTCCTGAATTCCGTTCACTGATTACCGAGGCATACGTCACCGTGCCCGACGACCGCGGTCTCGCATCGTTCCGCAGCGATGAAATTTTGCTCGACGCCACAATGTCATCTAACGACCTCGGCTCATATCTCGACATATGGCGGTGGAATGACGACGCTGCCGACGAAAACACCGCATCGTTCAGCTGGCGTCAGTTCTACCACGTTCTTTTCATCGCCAATTATGTCATCGAGTCAGAGCACCTCATGACCGACGGCACAACCGACGAAATCAAACAGATAGTCGGCGAAGCCTACATGCTCCGCGCTTACATGCACTTCCTGCTCGTCAATCTCCACGCTCCGGCTTACACAGCCTGCGACCCCGCCACGACCAAAGCAATTCCCGTCAAACTCGACAGCGATGTCGAAGGAGTGCTGACCCGCGACTACGTCGAAGATGTCTACGCCGCCATTCAGAACGACCTCGACGCCGCCGAACGCAACCTCAACGTCGACGCATGGGAACCCGGTCTCAACTACCGCTTCACTACCCTTTCGGTCGACGCTCTCCGTTCGCGAGTCATGCTCTACATGGGCAATTGGGACGAAGCCCGCAAAGCAGCTGACCGTGTCCTCGCCAAACGAAACACCCTCTCCGACCTCGACGCCGAACTTCCCAGCCAATACAATTCAGCCGAGAATATCCTTGCGCTCGAACAAGTAATGACCGCTCAGTATGCCCGCGCGTTCAAAGTCAACCGCGACTTCTACCGTCTCTACTCATCGTCCGACCTTCGACGCCGTGCCTACTTCAATCAGGTGACATCGTCAAACATCCTCCTCAAAAAAGGCGGCTCAAACACCTACACCTGCTCCTTCCGCGTTGCCGAAATGCTCCTCAACGCAGCCGAAGCAACCTGCCGACTCGGCAACACCGACGACGCAGCCGAATATCTTCTTACCCTCCAGCGTACACGCTACAACGACGGCGGCGCAGCAAAAGAGACTGCCGTAGCCGCTATGGATAAAGAGCAGCTCCTCGCTGAAATCCTTGAAGAGCGCGCCCGCGAACTCGCCTTCGAAGGTCACCGCTGGTTTGACCTCCGCCGCACCGACCGTCCGCGCATCGAACGTTCATACCGCGGCGAGACCTTCGTTCTCGAACAGAACGACCCACGCTACACAATCCGCATCCCCAACGAAGCAATCGAAGCAAATCCCGGTCTCGCCGACTGACAAACTAATGTACGGACGCACCCCCCGGTGCGTCCGCTACTTACCCTAACGACATTACTAACACTTTAATAATTTATTGTATGAAAAAACTTTTACTCTCTTTCGCAGCTGCATGCGTCGTAACCGCCGCCTCAGCCGCAGTCGCCGACCTCACAAAAGTGTGGGAAAAGCCCGTTGAAAATGCATACAAGGCAGACGCTAAAGCGTGGAACGCTCCCGTTGCAGTTGACGCTGCCGGCAACGTAATCGCCACCGGTGCTTTCACCGAAGACCTCACAATCGCCGGCTCTACTTTCGAAGCTACTGGTACAAGCGCTTACGTGGTTAAATACGACAAAACCGGTGCAGCCGCATGGGCAGTTGCATTCACCGGTGCAGCTACAATCACCGCAATCGACACCGACGCTGACGGTAATATCTACATCGCCGGTACTTTCGCCGACGCAGTAACCTTCGGTACAACCTCAGGCACCCCTATCGTCAAAGAAGGCATGAAAATTGACGACGCATTTACAACCAAGCAAAACGCATCATTCATCGCAAAATACTCTTCAGCTGGCACTTTAGCCACAGTTGAGACTTTTGTCCCTGAAGTTCATGCCGAACCGCTCGAACATCAATTTGATGACCCCGACACCGGCGGGACTCCATACTGGTTTAGCGACGGTGATATTTACTTTGAATTAAAAGATCTCAAGGTCGTTGATGATCAAGTCTACGCTTCTGCCACTTATACTGGCTTAACCAAGAATAATAATATTGAATTCTCTGCACCATATGTAGTCTACGCTTTCTTCATGTATCAGGATGTAGCGGCAAGTTCTGTTTTCACTCTCAACGCCTCAGATCTTAAAGTCCAGCAAAAAGTTGTTACAGCATCATATAGCGGCGAGAATGCATCTGGTGTTTTCGACACAAGTGCATGTTGGTCAGTTCGATTTGACGTAAAAGAAAACGTTGTGTTAGCAGCTTTCGTTGCAAGTGGAGAAATTTCATTGACTGATGCAAAGGGCTCACAAGCCGTAAATGAAGAATCTGCCCCCGCATTTATTCTTGCAAAGGTTCAAAATGGTGAAATTATTACTAAAAATACAATCGCTGCGACTTCTTCAATGACTGTTGCAGATAATAGTTTCGCAAACATATCTTTTAACGGAAATAAAGCAATTGCAGTCGGACGAAAATTCGAAACTGAAACTATCGAAGGTAGCTCTGACGAAAAGAAACATTACAATATCTTTGTTGCAAATGTTTCTGATGATTTAGCTCTTGATTTTAATAAATTCGAAGAATCTGCTGCAGGCATCAACTACTACACTATCGCATCAACAGCAATATTACCAGTTGGCGAGGTATATATCAACACATTAGGTTACGACACCAAAGGTGATTTCGCAAACACTGCTAAATCATTTGTTTTCGCTAACGACGCATTTGCTCCTGCAACTACAGTTGCTGATGCAGTTGGTGTAGCTGCTGCAGGCACTTATGTCGCATTCTCTCAGATTGGCGAAACCGGTGCTGTGTTCAGCCTCTACAACGACTCTAAGGCGACAGGCATTGCCGACATCGTTGCTGACGAAAACGCCGAAGCCGAATACTTCAATCTTCAGGGCGTACGCGTTGCAAACCCCGAAAACGGTCTTTACATCGTCCGCCGCGGCAACACCGTCACCAAACAACTCCTCCGCAAATAATC
>CAMWNF010000047.1 GCA_947175535.1 uncultured Bacteroidales bacterium | reverse complement strand
CACCAATCATAAGGCCCCTGCCACGCACATCTTTAAGGTGCGGCATCTTTTTCAATTCTTCTATAAGATAACTGCCGACAGAACCGGCATTTTCCACCAGGTTCTCCTTCTCGATTATATCAAGGACGGCTATAGCTGCAGCACAAGCGAGGTGATTGCCGCCGAAAGTCGTTCCGAGCATGCCTTTATGAGCTGTGAACTCCGGTGAAATGAGGACCGCTCCCATCGGGAAACCGTTGGCGATACCCTTGGCGCATGTGATTATGTCAGGACGTATCTCGGCATACTGATGCGCGAAGAAACGTCCGGTGCGACCGTAACCAGACTGTATTTCGTCTGCAATCAGCATGACACCCATTCGTTTGGTGAGTTCTCTAAGTTGCTTCAGGAAACTGTCATGAGGCATACGGATACCAGCCACGCCTTGAATGCCTTCTATCATTACAGCGCAGAAATCACCTGACGACAGATGGCGCTCAACGTCTTCAATGTCATTGAGTTTTGCGAACTCTACGTTAGCAGTTCTGTTGAAGGGTGCGACAATTTTGGGGTTGTCGGTAGCCGCAACGGCTCCTGATGTTCTGCCGTGGAAAGCTTTGTCGAAAGCGAGTACCTTAGGTTTCCCGGTGTGGAAGGATGCAAGTTTGATGGCATTTTCGTTAGCTTCCGCGCCTGAATTGCAAAGAAATAGAGAGTAATCATCATAGCCGCACACTCGACCGAGACGTTTTGCCAGACGAGACTGAAGGGAATTTATTACCGAATTGGAATAAAATCCGAGTTTAGCGACCTGTTCTGACACCGCTTTCACATAGTGAGGATGGGCGTGACCTACTGAAATTACCGCATGACCACCGTAAAGGTCGAGATAACGTTTGCCGTCATTATCGAATACGTAGCAACCTTCGCCCCTGACGGGTTCTATGTCGTAGAGAGAATATACGTCGAATAGGTTCATCGTTATATTTTTTTGTTAGAAAGCCGATGGCTTGAGATGGAGTCCGGCAGTAGCATCATAGCCGTGCATAAGATTCATATTCTCGACTGCCTGACCGGAAGCTCCTTTAAGAAGATTATCTATGGCAGAAGCAATCAGCAACTTTTTACCGTGCTTTTCCGGTCTGATGATTGCTTTATTGGTGTTGACAACCTGTTTCAGGTCGATAGGACGCTCCGAGACATGAGTGAATGGCGCATCGGCATAAAAATCGCGATATAATTTTTCAATCTCTTCCTGTGACATATCGCAATCGGTATAGACAGATGCGAAAATGCCTCGCGCGAAATCACCGCGCATAGGCACAAAGTTTATGTCGGCTTCGAAGTCAGGTTGCATCCCGGTCAGCGTACGCCGTATCTCGGCAAGGTGCTGGTGGCTGAAAGGTTTGTAGATTGAAAGATTATCGGTGCGCCAGCTGAAATGTGTAGTCGCCGCCGGTTTTACACCTGCTCCGGTTGACCCCGTCACGGCGGTGACATGAACATCATTTTTGAGCAGCCCGGCTGAGGCGAGAGGCAGGAGGGCGAGCTGAATGGCAGTCGCGAAACAACCGGGATTGGCAACTTTCCGCGCAGACGCAATCCTTCTACGGTTAGTCTCCGGCAAGCCATAGACATAGCCTTCGCTCTCGTCTCGGAAATCCTGTGCGAGATCGATGACTTTTAGACCGTCGGGCATGATATTGTTCTGCCAGAATATCGAACTCTGACCGTGACCCTGACACAGAAACAGTGTATCGACAGCGTTCAGGTCATAAGAGTTGGAAAAGCGCAGGTCTGTCTCACCGATAAGTCCGCCGTGAACGTCTGTCACGCTGTTTCCGGCGTTACTCTCAGAATGGATGAAGCCGATTTCTGCGTGTGGATGGTTGATAAGCAGACGTATAAGTTCGCCAGCGGTATATCCCGCGCCTCCTATTATGCCGACTTTCATTTCTTTTCCTCCGAACCGTTGCGCTTCTGAACGTTGTAATAAATCTTCATCTGGTTGCCCAGAATTTTAGTGAAGCCTTTGACGTCGTCTGCGCTCCACGCCTTGTTGACTTCGCCATATTCGCCGAAGTCTGTCTTCATAAGGTCGTAGGGAGAATCTACACCGACAAGAGTGTAAGAGTAGGGACGGAGAATTATTTCGACTGTGCCTGTCACGTTTCGCTGTGTGCTCTCGAGCATAGCCTCTATGTCGCGCATGACGGGTTCGAGATATTGGGCTTCGTGGAGAAACATTCCGTACCATGTGGCAACCTGATCTTTCCAATACTGCTGCCATTTGGTCAGAGTATGCTTCTCAAGCATCTTGTGAGCGGCGATAATAAGTATAGGACCCGCAGCCTCAAAGCCTACGCGGCCTTTTATGCCGATGATTGTGTCGCCGATGTGCATGTCGCGACCTATGCCGAATTTTGCACCGAGTTCCTCTACTTTGCGGATTGCATCTACCTTATTGTCGAACTTTTCACCATTGACAGCTGAAATCTCGCCTTTGTCGAAACTGATAGTGATATGCTCTTCTCCTTCGGCTGTTACCTGCGAGGGATAAGCGTGTTCGGGAAGAGTCTGTTCAGAGTGAAGTGTCTCTTTACCGCCGATGCTTGTGCCCCACAAACCTTTGTTAATCGAATATTCCATTTTCTTGAAATCAGCTTCGAAGCCGTGTTTCTTTAAATAATCGATTTCATATTCGCGGGTGAGGGTCATGTCGCGGGTCGGAGTGATGATTTCGATTTCAGGTGCCATAATCTGAAATGTCAGGTCGAAGCGCACCTGGTCGTTTCCGGCACCCGTAGAACCGTGAGCAATGGCATCTGCACCGATGGCTTTCGCGTATTCGATTATAGACATGGCCTGGAATATACGTTCCGATGACACGCTGATAGGGTAGGTGCCGTTACGGAGTACGTTCCCGGCGACCATATATTTTATGCTTTTATCGTAATACTCCTTGGTTACGTCAAGAGTGGCATGGGATGCCGCTCCGAGTGCTTTCGCCCGCTGCTCGATTTTCGAAAGTTCCTCGGGCGAAAAGCCTCCGGTGTTTGCGATAGCGGTGTGAACCTCATAGCCAAGGTCTTCAGAGAGATATTTTGCGGCGAAAGACGTGTCAAGTCCTCCACTGAAAGCCAAGACGACTTTTTTCTTATGTTCCATGATTATAAAAATGAGTTGGTTATTTTTTCAGGCGGAGCAACTTTCCGAGTTTGTTGCGCAGCATTATCAGATAGGGAGTCGCACGAGTAGCGTTCTCTACAGGTTTCTTAGGGTCATAGAGCATGCCTGTGCAGAGACACATCCGTCTGTTGTTGCGCTGCAATATGTCATAATTAACGCATCCCTGACAACCCTGCCAGAATTCATCGTCGTCGGTCAATTCGGAGAAGGTGACAGGCTTGTAGCCCATGCGGGAGTTGAGTTTCATGACGGGAAGAGAGGTTGTGATACTGAATATCTTGGCAAACGGGAAACGCATGCGCGCCAGTTCGAAAGTTTTTTCCTTAATGCGGGCAGCCAGTCCGAGATGACGGTACTCAGGGTCGACGATAAGACCGGAGGTGGCTACGAAATCGCCGTGCCCCCAGCATTCTATATAGCTGAAGCCTACGAGCTTGTCGCCATGTAGTGCCACGACTGCTTTTCCACCGGTTATTTTGGCGGAAATATATTCGTTGGAGCGGCGGGCAATGCCTGTACCCCTCTGTAGAGCCGATTCATAGATGAGATCACAAATGTGCGGTGCGTGAACAGCATGTTGCTCTTCCGCAAACTCGACGGTGATATCTTCAATCTTCATTATAATACTATGCTTATCAAAAATAAATATCACGCAAAGTTAATTATTTTATATTAATAATATCGTTTGTGATTTCTAAAATCATTAAAATCAGTATTAAAAAGAGTAATTGTAATGCAAATGAGAATATTGTGAAAAGATATTAATATTAGGTAAACGTATTGATGACTTGATTAAGATAAAAAAGAGAGTGTGCCATTCGCATTTATGGCACACTCTCAGCGAATTGAAGTTGTCTATATGCGTTATTTGGAAATCATAACTTTTTTACCGTTTATTATATAGATTCCTTCTGACAATTCATTGATGGAGCGGAATATACGTATGCCTTGAAGGTTATATATTATTTCGTTTCCATCTTCTGTTCCAATTGAGTCAATAATTCCGGATGTCGATTTTTTAGCAACGACCTTGACGGACATAGGTTCGTTAAGGATGAAGCTGTATTGATTATCAGCCTCAGGAGCGACAGGCTTGTCATTGACGAGAACTTCTTTGACGGATTCTGGCTCTTCAACAGATAACTCGACTTTTGTGCCGGCATGGAGACTCTGAGTTGTCGTCAAATCTTCAATAGGTTTGACTAAGTCGCGTTTAACCTTGATAGAACCTGCATTTTCATCTACAGAAAACGAGAGGTCGTGGAATGTAGCAGGACCGTTATGGAAGACCTTGATGACGCTGTTGTGATTGGGGTTGAGGCTGAATATGTCGGCTTCAGCGTCTTCTCTGTCTACAAGCTCATCATCAATATAGACTTCGGCTGTACCTTTGGCAATCGCTGCGCTTTCGAAACTGCAATGGATTGGCAGATCTTCATCGCAGAATTTCACAGTGGTATATCCGTTATCAGTGATAAATCTGTGAGTATTATCGCTGTAGCGGAATGTGAAGTCGTCAATCTGAGAAACATCGTCGCGGTAGACAATCACGTCTTTATCGCGTATGATTTTCTTAGAAGTTATCTTCAGGATATCGTTTTCAGCGAGAGTCACTTTGTAGACTCCGAATTCGGCTGCAGGAACATTTTCGCCGTTCTGAGTGATCGAAAGAATGCGACACTCGGTCTGAGCGGTTATTGTCAGTTTACCTGAATTTTCATCTTTGTTGGTGAATTCGAATGTCTGTTCGCCGGCTTTAAGGGTTACATCAGAGCTGCTGAACGAGCCACCTTTAGTCGCCTTAATGTTCGAAGGATCGTCGACATCAATGGTTGCAGTCAGAGTGCGGTAGCGGTCTACGTCAAAATCAAGAGTGAGATCGGCAGTAACGGTGTAACGGAAGCTTGAACTTGTGACTTCAGAGTTCTTCTCGCCGTTGACGGTGACAGCGCGGAGTTTGAAGTTGTCAGCGTCTCCGTGGATTGTGAGTACGTCGCCTTTCTCAACTTCGAAGGTCATAACGCCGTCGGTAAAGTCGGGTTCGACGTCTTCAGTGGCAACATCGATAAGCATGATGTAGTCGGGGTCATTAGACTTGATCGTCACGACGGGATTCTGAACGGGCACGACGGGAGCCGCTTTGTCGAGGACTTTGATGACATCGCCGTCTTTGACTGTGAGGGTGTAGGCCGAGCCGCTTGCACGCTGGCTTTCACCATTGAGAAGCACGTCACCAATCTTTTCGTCGGGATTGCTGCTGCTGATGGTGATTTCATTTTCCTTAGAGTCGGAATTGAAGCGCACGGTGTTGTCGCCATCTTTGAGACCGTAAACTTCATAGTAACCGCGCTTTACATTGACTTTACCGGCAGCGTAGAGGTTGAGCGTTACGGCAGCATCGCGGGTCTTGGAGTCAGACTCAGTGGCGATAGTGAAAGTCTTGCTCTTATTTACGGAGTTAGGACCATAAACTGTGCCACCGTCAAACATTACATCATATTCCTTGGCTGCGTCGTCAACGCAAGAGGTAATGACGTAGCCGTTAGCGGCGTAGAAGGTAGGATATTTAACAACTTCGGCTTCGAAGACGCTTTCCTTAGAGTTAACGATTGCTTCTATAGCTTCGCTGTCGGCATTGGTGTAAGAGTAGACGACAGCTCCGGGATTGTCGAGTTTGACAGTCACTCGGATTACGGGGTCTTCAATCGAAATTATTTCGGTTGTGATTTTAACTTTGTCATTTTCAGCGAGGACAAGGGTATAAGATCCGGCTTCGGCAGTAACTGTTTCGCCGTTAAGTGTTACGGCGACGATGCGGTAACCGACCTGTGGAATGATAGTAATCTTGCCGTTTTCAGGGTCGTTGTTGCTGAAAGTGAAAGTGTTTTCACCGGCTTTCAGTTCGAGCGCTGCCTCGGCAGATGCGGGAACGACCTTGACATTTTCGGGAGTGTCGATTTCGATTGTCGCGGTAACGTCGCGGTAGGCTTTGACGTCGAAATCAATTGTCATGTCCGCAGTAACAGTGAATTTGAATTCAGGACCTTCGGCTTCGGATTTTGCATCGTCGACAGTCAGACCGACAAGTTCGAACTTGTCATTGTCACATGTAATCACGAGATTGCTTCCGTCGGCGACTTCAAGAGTCATCATGCCATCTTCGAACGTCGGTTCGGTAGTTTCTTCGCCGTTTTTGATTGATTTAACATATCCGTCGGCGTTGACTTTGAGAGTGACGGTGTGCTTGGCGGATGTGTTGACAGCGGATTCAATATTAAGAACGTCGCCTTCTGCAAGAGTTATGACATACACATTATCAGTCGCTGTTACATTTTGGTCGTTGTGAGAGACAGAAACTATACGGCAGCCTTCCTGGGCAGCGACAGTGATTTTTCCGTTAGCAGCGTCCTTGTTATTGAAGGTGAATTCGTTTTCACCTGCTTTCAGTTCAAGGGCAACTTCGGCTCCGGAGGGAGTAACTGTCACGTTTTCAGGAGCGTCGACATTGATTGTCGCAGTAACGTCGCGGTAAGCTTCGACGTCAAATACGATCGTCGTAGCGGAAGTTACTACGAACGAGAACTCAGATCCTTCTGACTCAGACGCTTTGTCGTCGACAGTGAGTGATTTGAATTTGAAGTTTTCGTTGTCGCCTTCAATCGCGAGAGTGCTGCCATATGCCACTTCGAGGGTCATCGCGCCTTCTTCGAAAGTCGGCTCAACAGCAGTTTCACCGTTTTTGATCGACTTAATATAACCGTCAGCGCTAACTTTGATTGTAACATCATAAGTGATAACGGCAGTTTCAATCTTGAGCGTGTCGCCTTCGGCAAGAACGACAGTATATGATCCACCGGTTTGAGCTTCAACCACTTCGTCGTTAAGAGTAACGGCAACGATTTTGAAACCGGTTTGCGGAGCGATTGTTACCTTACCATTATCAGCGTTTTTATTGTTGAATGTAAAGGTGTTATCACCGATTTCAAGTTTGAGGGCATTACCAAACGAAGTTCCTCGACTAACTTTTACGGCGTCGGCGTTGTCAACAATAATCGTTGATTCGACATCTTTATAGGCTTCGACAGTAAATTCAATTTCAGTGTCTTTGCTGATATTGAAAGAGAACAGCGGACCTGCGTTATTGACCTGTTTGCCATCGACAGACAGGGCGTTAAGTTTAAATTTATCAGTGTCGCCGGTGAGTGTAAGTTTAGCACCGAGATCAACTTCAAAATTCATTTCTCCATCTTCGTTAAAGTCGAGCTCAATTTCATCAGCACCTGCAAATATATCTACAATAAAATCAGGATTGTTGACCTTAAGAGTTACGTTAGCGGTAGGGAGTTTTTCTGCTGAAATCTCGACTATATCGCCTTCATTTTTGAGCTTAACTGTGAAATATTCATTTACAAAATCATAATTTACCGGGTTGTCATCTCCGTTAAGAGTGATATTAAGGTCAAATTTGGTCTTTTTTATTGTCAGATTGGCAGATGCTGGGTCTTTGTCGGTGAAAGAAATGGGGTTTTCGCCGGTTTTGAGGGTAAGTGGGGTACCGTTTTGAGTTACAATAGCATTAGCGGGATCGTCGATTTTGATAGTGGCATTAAAAGTTTTGTAAGCTACTACATTAAATTCAATAGTCAAATCATCGTCGACGGTGATTTCGAAAGTTCCGTCAGAATTAAGACTTTTCCTTTCTCCATTGATAGTGAAAGAGATCACGTTGTAATCTTCAGTGTTGCATTGGAAGCGAAGAGTCTTACCTTTGACATTTTCCAAAGTTATTTCTCCATTTTCAAAATCATCGAGATCAACTTCCTGATTGCCTAATTGAATAAACTCAAAGAAATCGACATCCTTAGTAGAGATAGTTACAACGGGGTCTTTGACAACGATTTTCTCAGTTTTGATGGTTATAACGTCATCGGCTTTGAGAGTAATTTCGTATGTACCTGTGAATGCTTCAACTGTAGCACCGTTCTGCTCTACAGAGATGATATTGCAACCAGGCTTGGCTGCAATGGCGAGTTTATCAGAGTTCTCGTTTCTGTTAGAGAATGTAATAGAGTTTTCGCCGGCGCTGATGGTGAGGTTCGTGCCGTTTTGCGAAACAGTGACGTTTTCGGGATCGTCGATAGTTATAGTAGCAGGTATATCGTCGCGATAGCGCTCTACATCAATCTCGATTAAGAGGTCTTCAGTCACTTCGTCAATCATTAGACCCATAACAGAACTCTTTTCTCCGTTTATAAGAATCGAATTAATCTTATACCCATCTTTGGTTACATCAATAAAGAGTTCATCACCTTCATCGACTTTGAAGGTAAGTTCACCATTTACAAAATCAAGAGGTTGCTCGTCTCCATATACTTCGATTCCCGTAATAAAGTCAGGCTCGTTGATTTTGATTGTGACAGTAAGTTTGTCGTCGGGTACATCGGGAATAACGGGATCTTCTTTTACTTCAGGAAGTTCGAGACGGAAAGCATCTGTGGGTTCGATATATAGGTCTTCCCATCCACCAGTTAGAACTATGGAACTTTCGTTAGGAAAAGTAATCACATTGTTGATAAGTTTCCCGGCATCATCGGGATAGTCATCATATATGGAACTTGACACTAAAGAATATTCGGTATCATCGCTATCATCAACAATTCCAAGAGGAGATTCGATAATATTTACTTGTGACGGATCAGAAGCATCGATTAAAATATATCTTGTTTCATCAGTTATTAAAGTACTGCGAAACCAATCATCCACTTCCGGATTGTTTTCAAAGGGATTAACAATTCGATACCATCCTTTTTTATCTACCGATTTTTCAACTGAGACTTTATAAGTGATAGCTTTTTGTTTACCCTCCAGATAAGGTGTGAATTTTTCTGTCAGGATGCCTTCGCCGATGGATTCCCATTGGGTTGGGATATCGGCGGCAGCGGCGGCGATTCGTTGGGGAGTGCCTGCGCGGGCGGCTTTTGCAGCACCGGTTCTTGTTGACCCTGCTGCCAAAGCGGTAGCAGTGGTCAACAGAATGACGGTTGCAAGCGTGTATAATGATTTTAATTTCATTTTGCTTGTATTAAAGAAGGAGAGTTATCGGATAAATTCTTTGGTAGTTTTACCTGCCTGACGGCGGATGTAGAGACCTTTGACAGGTTTGTCGACTTTTACGCCCTGAAGGTTGAAGTATTCGGCTTCGCCTTCGTCAGTGGTTATTTCGTCAGTGACGCCTGCCGAACCTGGCACGGTGTGATATAAATCGACTTTGAAGCGGTCTCCGCTGTTTATGAACTGACCACCGAAATAGTTGGTCTCTGCATAGAGAAGCTGATTGTCGGGTATGGTGATGACACCGTCTATAAGCGTTCCGAAATAACCGTATTGTTTGAGTGATTCAACAGTGTACCCATCAACAATTCGCATACCAGCATAGCTCCAGACGGCACTCTGACCATTAGGGGTTTGCAGACCCAATTCACTCGCTTCGAGATAAACTGCGTCAGGGTCGGTGGCATTAATATAGATATAATGCTGGTGCTGGGGGTCTTCGACAAGATATTCACTCAACTGGGGATGCTCAGCGAGCGGATTGACGAGGCGATAATAACCTTCGATGGTTTTGTGCTTTTCAATGTCGACATTGAGTTGCATCATGCTAATCCCATTGATGTGTGGTGACACGATTCCTTCCTGCCAGTAACCACGACCGAGAGGCTCCCAGTTTTCTGCGTCGTCATGTTCGACGAATGCTAAAGTGGTTGCAGCCGAGACGATTTCGTTAGATTTGTCACATCCGACTAAGCATATAGAGTAAACGCCTCGTTCCTTCTCATCAAGTCCGGCAACAATCCAGCGGTTAGTTTCGAGAGGCAGTTCATCACCTTCTTTTACAATGAACTGGGCAGTAGCATTATCTACCTCGATATAACCGGTCGCAATAGCAACGTAGATGTGTGCGATATCAGTACCATACTCGAAGATGACGGTCGGGGCGTTGTCCTTATCGTGGAACTCAGAGGCAGCCTTGAGTGTGTAGTCGGGTACATTAACTCCAGGGAGACCTACAGCGAGAAAACCATCGTCGCAGTGTTCCCAACGGTCAAGTTCGTAGTTGAATGTACAGAACCATGCATCTTCCATATTGATGATGCCGTCTTCAAGTCTGCCATATTCAAACCAACCCTGCTTCCAGCCGGTGTCAGGAACAAGCTGAGTGAACACAAAGCGTCCTTCGTAGAGGATGATGTCCTCAAACCACACGAAATCGGGGTCTGTGGCATTAATATAAATATATGTAGGATCGCATTCACCAATCAATTCTGTGATTGGGTTCCAATCTTTGTATGGCTGCAGACGATACCATCCGGGCTCGTCGACGCTTTCTTCAATCTCAACTTCCCAACGAAGCTGCGACGGAGCATCGAAATAAGAAAAGAGTCCCTCGCAATATGTGCCGGTTCCCAAAGATTCATATTCGCCTTTAGGATGTTTTGTTTCGATTTCTTCTTCATCTTCGCCGTCGATTTTAACCGGAGCTTTCTTTGCGTGGTTTTCGACTACCGTCTTTCCATCCAGTGTAAGTGTTCCTTTACGTTCAATCGGAGCTGCCTGTTTCATATTAAGCAATGGCAAACCTTCAGCATAAGAGTTAAGGTTGCAAAATAGTGCTGCGACAGCAGAAATAACAAATAGACAACTTTTTTTCATATAAATATAAATTTGTTTGTGAATTTTCTAATTTGCTGACAAAATTATAAAAATATTTTGAAAATTACAATGCGGGTAAATATGATTTTAACCGTTTCGTAGCAAATACTGGTGTGTTTTTTGACTGATACGATAATTTGGTATATTCCACATGTAGCAAAAATACCCTGTGTAAAATGATTTTGATGGATATCGCTTATAAAATGGAAGATTTTATAGGCATTTGTAAAAATTTAACATCGGTTTCAATGGTTACCAGTTAAAAAAGAATTAAATTTGTAATTATTTAGAACTATTCCTGATGAAGAAAAATATCATTTATTTATTAACCGCCCTTTTTTCAGTTAATATATGGGCTGTCCCCGCAAAATTAGATTTGATTAAACATGTCCAACCCGACGGAACGGAGGTGATGCTTCGTAAAATAGGAGACGAACGAGCTCATATGACGCTAACACCCGAAGGATATCCTGTGACGCGTGATGCCAATGGGTTCTATTGTTTTGCGGAATTAGGAGATGACGGTATTGTTAAGCCTCTTGATATCAAGGTCAAGAACTATGCGGACCTTTCGCAAACGGAAAGAGTTCGTGTGGATGCAATTGATATAAACAAAGTCAATAAGGCTTTGCAAGCCAGACGCGAAGCAACGAAGATGGTTGTCGGTTCGCAACTTATGTCCCGGGCAGTAGGCGGTATAGGTCTTATGGACGATGCCCTGTATGGTCGTAAGGAACTTAAAGGGCTTGTTATTCTTGCACAATACCAGGACGTTCAGTTCTCCGAGACTTGCAGCAAAGAGTTTTTTGAAGAGATGCTCAATCGTGAAGGTTTTGACAAGTATAACGCGACAGGTTCGGCGCGTGATTATTTCATAGCCTCGTCGACCGGTCAGTTTATCCCCGAATTTGATGTTTACGGACCTGTCACATTGCCGAAGAACATGGCATATTACGGTCAGAATACCAGTACAGGAGATGATATGAATCCGGCGAGAATGATTTACGATGCATGTCTTGGGCTCGATTCCGAGATAAATTTCGCTGAATATGACCTTGACGGAAATGGCGAGGTCGACAATGTGTTTGTTTTCTACGCGGGTTATGGAGAGGCATCCTATGGCGAAGATGATTCTGTATGGCCTCACCAGTGGTCGTTGTCGGATGCACGACTAAATCTTGAACTTGACGGTGTCACAATCAACAAGTATGCCTGTTGTAACGAACTTGAACTAAATGACCTGAAAAAACCGGTTCCATGCGGTATTGGTACATTCGTTCATGAATTTTCTCATGTACTCGGACTTCCTGACCTATATGTAACATCAGGTTACGGTTCATGGACTCCGTCGATCTGGAGTGTGCTTGACCAGGGACCGTATAACAACAAGGGACGTACACCTCCCGCTTATTCGGCTTATGAACGTTATTCTCTCGGATGGCTCGAACCAAATGTCATTTCCGGACCCGCTAACATAGAACTCAAGGCTATTGACAAGTCAAACACTGCATGTATCATTCCTACTAACAGCGATAACGAATTTTTCCTTATTGAAAATCGTCAGCAGCAGGGATGGGATGAGTATATCCCCGGTCATGGAATGCTTGTTTGGCATATTGATTTTAACAAGTCTATATGGACGCGCAACACTGTCAACAACCGATCGTCGCACTGTTACGTCGATTTGGAAGAAGCATGCGGTAAATGGTATGATATCAAAAATTACCTTACCGTGAGTTCATATTATAAGGCCTTGGCTGATTATGCGTTTCCCGGTCCTAAAGGTATTACATCATTTACCGATGACACGACTCCCTCGATGCGTATGTGGAGCGGAGAAGGTCTTGCTCTGCCTATTACGGATATCGTGGAGGAAAATGGTGTGATATCGTTCAAGGTCGCTGGCGGTCAAAGCAATGCAGCTGTCCCGGTGGTGCAAGAACCGCTGATGGTAGGGGATAAAATGTTTGAAGCGGCATGGCTTCCGGCTGAAGGCGCCGCAGGTTATCAACTTTATGTGAGACCTGTAGCAGAAGGCGAGGAGTATGGCGAAGACATCGCAACCTTCGGAGAGAAGGGTAGTACAAGTATAACTTTACCCGAAGGATGGGAGTTGATATCGACTGCCGGACTGCCATTCAGTGACTCCGGTTATTTCGGTAAATCATCTCCCGCCCTGAAACTCTCTAAGAGAGGGGTTGGAGTCATGACTCCACTTTATGATAATGACATTGTCGAATTGTCTTTTTGGATGCGGGGGCAAACCGTCAAAGGGTCTACTTTAATTGTCGAAGCTCTTGTTGGCGGTGACTGGATGAAAATTGACGAGTTGGACCCGCCCTCTGCCAATGGTGAGGTTTATGAATACAAGAAACTTCCAGAGGGTATGAAACAGGTGCGTATTACTTATAATAAAAGTGTAGGTAATACAGCTCTTGATGATTTGACGATAAGGTTTTATCATCCGACAACAGTCCTTGAAGGATATGACGGACTGGATGTCGGCGATGTCACTTCTTATGCTGTTGTAAATCTTCCGGAGGATGTAAAGAAATTCGCATATAAAGTAAGAGCATTTGACAGCGATGGCTCATGCACATCATGGTCAGAAGAGCAGATTGTTGATATGGATGCTGCAGCTGGTATTCATGATATAATTGCTGGAAACAAGGGGTCGGTTAAGGTCGAAGGTAGACGAATCATATGGCAAGGTAGCCGTAATGCGAGTGTGACTCTTGCCGATTTGTGCGGAAGGGTAGTCGCGTCGACTTCGTCAGACGATAGTGGCACAGCCGACATTTCTGCACCCGGGTCAGGACTCTATCTGTTGATTACGCCTGACGGTACAACGAAACTGGTTGTCAAATAGCCATGATATGATTTCGCCGCATACACAACGACGGTAATGAAAAAAATAGATGTCTGTTGTGAATGCGGCGAAAATTATGTATCTTCGCGTGAATTTTCGTACGGAAAATTCATCATTAATAAGAAATTGAACAAATCAATTTTCGTATAAAATCACTAACTAAGTTATGAGTAAAGAAAAGAAATTCTTGACTTGTGATGGAAACCAGGCTGCCGCACATGTGAGCTACATGTTCTCGGAAGTGGCTGCCATTTATCCCATCACCCCGTCTTCGACTATGGCAGAATATGTCGATGAATGGGCTGCCGCAGGCCGTAAGAACATCTTCGGTGAGACAGTCCTCGTGCAGGAAATGCAGTCGGAAGGCGGCGCAGCAGGTGCTGTACACGGTTCGCTTCAGGCAGGCGCGCTGACCACAACTTACACCGCATCACAGGGTCTGCTCCTCATGATCCCTAACATGTACAAAATCGCCGGCGAACTTCTTCCCTCGGTATTCCATGTTTCAGCACGAACGATAGCATCTCACGCTCTCAGCATCTTCGGAGACCACCAGGACGTGATGTCAGTACGTCAGACAGGTTTCGCAATGCTTGCTGAAGGTTCTGTTCAGGAAGTGATGGATCTCGCGGGTGTAGCACACTTGTCAACCATCAAGTCGAGTGTTCCTTTTGTCAATTTCTTCGACGGTTTCCGCACATCGCACGAAATCCAGAAAATTGAAGAACTTGATGCTGAAGAGCTCGCTCCGTTGCTCGACCGCGAGGCTCTTGCCGAGTTCCGCAAACGCGCTCTCACTCCCGACGCTCCCGTGGCTCGTGGTATGGCTGAAAATGGTGACGTATTCTTCCAGCACCGTGAAGCATGCAACCGTCACTATATGGCAGTCCCCGATATTGTTGAGAATTATATGGCTGAGATTTCGAAAATCACCGGTCGTGAATATCATCTGTTCAACTATTATGGCGCACCCGACGCAGACCGCGTGATTATAGCGATGGGTTCTGTTACTCAGGCTGCTCAGGAAGCTATCGACCACATGATGAAGAACGGTGAAAAAGTCGGTCTTGTTTCTGTTCACCTCTATCGTCCTTTCTCAGCAAAGCATTTCCTTGCGGCTGTTCCCAAAACGGCGAAACGTATCGCTGTCCTCGACCGAACAAAAGAACCCGGTGCAAACGGCGAACCTTTGTTCCTCGACGTAAAGGAATGCTTCTACGGCAAGGAAAATGCTCCCGTTATCGTAGGCGGTCGTTACGGTCTTGCCTCGAAAGATACGACACCGGCTCAGATTATCAGCGTGTTCGAAAACCTTGCTCTTCCCGAACCCAAGGACCACTTTACTCTCGGTATCGTCGATGATGTTACATTCACTTCACTGCCCCCGAAAGCAGAAATGGCTCTCGGCGGAGAATCAATCTACGAAGCAAAGTTCTATGGTCTCGGTGCAGACGGTACGGTAGGCGCGAACAAGAACTCAGTCAAGATTATCGGTGACAACACCAATAAATATTGTCAGGCATACTTCGCATATGACTCTAAAAAGTCAGGCGGTTTCACCTGTTCACACCTCCGTTTCGGCGACGAACCTATCCGTTCGACATATCTCGTGAATACGCCTAACTTCGTGGCGTGCCACGTTCAGGCTTATCTGCACATGTACGATGTTACCCGCGGTCTCCGCGACGGTGGTACATTCCTTCTCAACACAATCTGGGAAGGCGAAGAACTTGCGAAAAATCTCCCCAACAAGGTTAAACGCTATTTCGCAGAGCACAATATCTCGGTTTACTATATCAACGCAACCAAGATTGCTCAGGAAATCGGTCTCGGCAACCGCACCAACACAATTCTCCAGAGCGCGTTCTTCCGCATTACTGAAGTTATTCCCGTTGACCTCGCTGTTGAGCAGATGAAGAAATTCATCGTCAAGAGTTATGGTAAGAAGGGTCAGGATGTCGTTGACAAAAACTATGCAGCTGTCGACCGCGGCGGTGAATACAAACAGCTCACAATCGACCCCGCATGGGCAAATCTCCCCGACGACGCACCTGTCGCTAACGATGACCCCGAATTCATCAACCGTATAGTACGTCCGATTAATGCTCAGGACGGTGACCTTCTCAAGGTTTCTGACTTCGAAGCTATTCCCGACGGAACCTGGCATCAAGGTACAGCCGCATACGAAAAGCGCGGTGTGGCAGCGTTCGTTCCCGAGTGGCTCGAAGAAAACTGTATCCAGTGTAATAAGTGTGCATACGTTTGTCCTCACGCTGCAATCCGTCCGTTCGTCCTCGACGAAAAAGAAATGGCAGCAGCTCCGTTCGGCGAAGATGCTACTCTGCCTGCTATCGGTAAGACATTCACCGGCATGCGCTTCGTGCAGGCTGTCGACGTGCTCGACTGTCTCGGTTGCGGCAACTGTGTCGACGTATGTCCCGGCAAGAAGGGCGTGAAGGCTCTTGAAATGAAGCCGCTTGAAACTCAGCTCGACGTTCAGAAAGAATGGGATTACTGTGTTAAGGCTGTAAGCAGCAAGCAGGACCTCGTCGACGTTCAGCAGAATGTCAAGAACAGCCAGTTCGCAACTCCGCTCTTCGAATTCTCGGGAGCATGTTCGGGTTGCGGTGAGACTCCTTATGTGAAACTCATCTCTCAGCTCTTCGGTGATCATGAGATGGTAGCAAATGCTACCGGTTGCTCTTCTATCTACTCCGGTTCAGTACCTTCGACTCCTTATACTACCAATGCTGCCGGTCACGGTCCCGCATGGGCTAACTCACTCTTCGAAGATTTCGCTGAATTCGGTCTCGGCATGAAGATTGCAACTGAAAAGATGCGTGCACGTCTTGTTGACCTTATGAATAAGGCTCAGGCTTGCGACTGCTGCAGCGACGAAATCAAGGCTCTTGCCGCTGAATGGCTCGCAAATAGCGAAAGTCCTGCAAAGACCCGCGAAATAGCTGACAAACTTGTGCCTCTCTGCGCAGCATGCGATTGCGACGTTTGCAAGGGCATCACCGAACTCAAAGGCTACCTCGTGGCTCGTTCGCAGTGGATTATCGCAGGTGATGGTGCTGCTTATGATATCGGCTTCGGCGGTCTTGACCATGTACTCGCTTCCGGTAAGAATGTCAACGTTCTTGTAGTCGACACTGAGGTTTACTCTAACACCGGCGGTCAGGCTTCGAAAGCAACTCCTGTAGGTGCTATTGCAAAATTTGCTGCTGCAGGCAAGCGCATCCGCAAGAAAGATCTCGGCCTTATCGCTTCGACTTACGGTTATGTATATTGTGCACAGGTTGCTATGGGTGCTGATAATGCTCAGACCCTTAAAGCAATTCGTGAAGCAGAAGCATACGACGGTCCGTCAATCATCATCGCTTACTCTCCCTGTATCAACCACGGTCTCCGCGCCGGCATGGGTCACTCTCAGGCAGAACAGGCTCGCGCCGTTGAATGCGGTTACTGGCATCTCTGGCGTTATAACCCCGCTCTCGAAGATGAAGGTAAGAACCCGTTCACTCTCGATAGCAAGGCTCCCGATTGGGATAAATTCGATGACTTCCTCAAGGGCGAGGTTCGCTATGCATCGGTTTGGAAACAGTATCCTAACGAAGCAGCCGAACTCTTCGCGGCAGCCAAGAAAAACGCTCAGTGGCGTTACAACAACTACCTCCGTCTTGCACGTCAGCAGTGGGGTGTAGCTCCTGAAGAATAATCTTTCGGATTGACTCGATAAAAAAACTCGCCGGTGAAATCAATCATCGGCGAGTTTTATTATTATAAAAAGAAATTATTCCGGACCCATATACTGTCCGGCAATAATTATTGAATTGGTGATATTGTTTCGTATAAGGAATAAAAAAGGTCGGTCAAATGAAACAACTATAGGTTGCGTGTCGTCATCGTAGGCTCCTAAAAGTATACAACTGATTGTTGTTTCAGCATAGACGGCGGTACCGGTTTCGTTTACGGTAATGGTGGCAAGTTGGTCGAAAACTATTGAATCTCTGAGACTACTGACAATATTTCTGAAATTATCAGGTTTTATATCTATTTCCAACCCTTTTAGGGTACGCAATATGGACTGTTGTGACGAAATATTGTATTTGGGAAGGGAGAGCTGTATTTCAGTACTTGTGGATTCATTGGCAATTCTATTGATAGAAGAGAGTTCTAATCCAGATATTATTTTACTTGTGCTTATTTTTTTGTCTGGTAAAATTAATGTCATAGAGGAGTTCCCGCTTAGATTAAGGGATACTGCCTGGTAGTCATCTGTTTTTAGATATCGCATGTAATCAGACCGTTTCATCATCAAAACCTTTTTGTCAACGTCGCTCTTATGAAATATCTCTGTTTTTGTATCTTCCTCATTAAAAGAGTTGTCCCAGCCCCCTTTATAAAAGAACAGATTCATTAAAAGGAATATATAGTCATCAATGTTTGATAATGACGGAGTCATGTGTCCGTTAGTGATTGATTTTCCCCATTCCTTAATTTCACCAAGTGAATTGGCTGAGGAAAAATCAATATATTCAATCTTTGCATCGAAATTGTGCGATAAATCTGCTTTGATTTTATCACTGAGGTCTGCTCTCTTATTCTTGGCGAGCCATAGAGCGTTACCTATATATATTTCAGAGCCAGAATCAGAACAATCTTTAGTTAATGTATCGATTAATTGCCTATTATAGTCATTTAACTGTGCGATGTTTTCGAAGTTAAATATATTCAAAATTCGATTTTGAAGAGCGGAATCACAAATATTCGCAGCCATCGAGGTGGTGAATGAGGCGCTGACTGGAGAAATGACAAAACTTTTATTCTTATTTAATTTTGCCGCTGTTTTGAAAAGTTCCAACTCAAAATTGTGGATATTCGTTTCTTGTAAAAAGTCTTTTTCATATTTATTTTCGAGTGTGATGGTTTCAGTGGCTTTAGTGCTGTCGGTTGATTTAGCTTCATCGGGCTTTCCCGAAGAAGCGCACGAATTCACGCTTACCGTGCTAATAATAAGTGCCAGGTAGGCTGTAAGGATTTTTGCATACATGGTATTATGTTTTTGGGTGATACGGCAAATATAATGAAAAAAATCATTGAATCAGCGTTGATTAAATTTATTATTTGTATATTTGCAGTGAAAAATATCTCACATTGATTTGGTGTGCCATTTATTCCAATAGCTAACAACATCTTATCGTATAATCTGTTAATCATTTATAT
>CAMWNF010000046.1 GCA_947175535.1 uncultured Bacteroidales bacterium | reverse complement strand
GTAGATTTATTGAAAGGATAGGTTCTTATAATCCGAACACTAATCCTGCTACAATTTCTCTCAACTTCGAGCGGGCTTTGTATTGGGTGAATGTCGGTGCGCAGCCTACCGACACTGTTCGTTCAATTCTTTCTAACGAAGGCGTTCTCCTGATGAAACATCTTCAGGGTGGTGTAAAGAAAGGTGCATTTGACGAAGCAGAAGCACAGCGTCGTTTCGATGCTTGGAAAGCAGCTAAGATTGCTAATGTCAACAAACTCAAAGCTGATATGGCAACTAAGAAAGAAGTCGCTTTGAAAGAACGCATTGAAGCAGAAACTGCTAAAAACAAAGCTAAAGCAGAAGCAGTAGCTAAGAAGAAAGCAGAAATCGCAGCGGCTGCCGCTGAAGCTGCTAAAGAAGCAGAAGAAGCTGCAAAGGAAGCTGAAGCTCAGACTGAAGCCCCCGCAGCGGAATAAGTTTAGATTTATAGCTTCAACTAATAAAACGGATGTGACATGCTTTTAGCGGTCGCATCCGTTTTTTGATATTATGGACTTACAGACTCTTTTTTAAGGCAATGTTTCGTAATGTAGTCCATTTTTACTAAATTTGCCATAAATAAACCTAAAAACTAAAGACATAAAAGTTTCATGAAGAAATTTGCCGAATATAATGGTTTCAACCTTTCTGAAATCAATAAACAGATGCTTGAGAGATGGCGTAAGTCTAATCTCTTTGAGGAAAGTCTTAAAGTTAGAGAAGGTTGTCCTTCGTTTGTGTTCTATGAAGGACCTCCATCGGCTAATGGTATGCCCGGTATCCACCATGTGATGGCGCGTACGATTAAAGATATCGTGTGTCGCTATAAAACTATGCAGGGTTACAAAGTTAACCGAAAGGCAGGTTGGGATACTCATGGTCTACCGGTGGAACTTGGTGTAGAAAAAGCTCTTGGCATTACAAAAGAAGATATCGGCAAAAAAATTTCAGTCGACGATTACAATGCGGCTTGCCGTAACGAAGTGTTGAAATATACTAAGGAATGGGAGACTCTGACCGAGACAATGGGATATTGGGTCGATATGTCTGATCCATACATTACATATGACAACCGTTATATTGAGACTTTATGGTGGCTTCTGAAACAGATTTACGATAAAGGATTGCTTTATAAAGGTCTTACCATTCAGCCATATTCACCTGCTGCCGGTACAGGTCTGAGTTCTCACGAATTGAACCAACCGGGATGTTATCGTGATGTCAAAGATACGACCGTTACTGCACTTTTCGAAATTACAGAGCCGGTTGAAGAAATGAAGGGGTGGGGTAAGCCCTATTTTGTGGCTTGGACAACAACACCTTGGACACTTCCCTCGAATACGGCACTTTGTGTAGGTCCTAAATTTGACTACGCTTGTATTCGCACATTCAATCCATATACTGGTCAGCCCATAACTATCGTTATGGCTAAAGAATGTATTCCGCATTATTTCAAATCTGAAGGAGCGGAAGCTTCGATGAATGAATTTGTTCCGGGAGCAAAGGTGTTGCCATACCGTATAGTGTCAACTTTCACAGGCGAACAACTTGTCGGTATGCGTTATCAACAGTTGATGCCTTGGGTAAAACCAACTGAGAAACTTGACGATAACTCACCATCTTATGTAAAAGAATATGCGGCGGCGAATCCTGACGACCTATTTGAAGTCGGCAAAGACACATTTGTCGTTATGCAGGACGCCGCATTCCGTGTTATACCGGGAGATTATGTTACCACTGAAGATGGCACTGGAATCGTACATATCGCACCGACTTTCGGTGCTGATGACGCAAAAGTAGCTAAAGCGGCAGGTATTCCGTCGCTTTTCATGATAACTGTCAATGGTGAGACCCGACCGATGGTCGATTTCACCGGGAAATACTTCCTGCTCAGCGATTGTGCTCCTGCATTTGTGGAACGTTGCGTTAATGTTGACCTGTACAAAAATCACGAAGGTGATTATGTGAAAAATGCATATGCTCCACAATTCAATCCTGGCGGTAAGTATGACGAGGTTGCTGCTTCAAAAGCTGATGACCTCAACATTAATATATGTATTGAGATGAAGCAGGCGGGTGAAGCTTTCCGAATCGAAAAGCATACCCATAATTATCCTCATTGCTGGAGAACTGATAAGCCTGTTATTTATTATCCTCTTGACAGTTGGTTTATCAAGACCACGGCGGTCAAGGACCGACTGATAAAACTCAACGAGACAATCAAATGGAAACCTGCCTCAACAGGTTCCGGCCGTTTTGGCAAATGGTTGGAAAATCTGCAGGACTGGAATCTGTCGCGCAGTCGCTATTGGGGCACACCGTTGCCAATCTGGCGTACGGATGACGGCAAAGAAGAAATCTGTATTGAAAGTGTTGAAAAATTGTATGCCGAAATCGACAAGGCTGTTGCTGCAGGAATAATGACATCTAATCCGTATAAAGATAGAGGATTTGTCCCCGGAGTTTACACAAAAGAGAATTATGATAAGATTGATTTGCACCGTCCTTACGTCGATGATATTGTGCTGGTTTCTGAGTCCGGGAAACCGATGCATCGTGAAACAGACCTGATTGACGTTTGGTTTGACTCTGGTTCGATGCCTTATGCTCAGCTCCATTATCCGTTCGAAAATAAAGAACTTCTTGATAGCGGAGCGGCTTTTCCTGCTGATTTTATCGCAGAAGGCGTTGACCAGACTCGTGGATGGTTCTTCACATTGCATGCTATTGCAGGGATGGTTTTTGACAATATCGCGTTCAAATCTGTCATTTCAAACGGTCTTGTCTTGGATAAGAATGGCGATAAGATGTCTAAGCGTCTGGGTAATGCTGTTGACCCATTCTCCACGATTGAAAAATATGGCTCAGATCCGCTGCGTTGGTATATGATTGCCAATTCCGCTCCGTGGGATAACCTGAAGTTTAATACGGAGGGTGTTGTCGAAGTTTCACGTAAGCTATTTTCTACATTATATAATACTTATTCGTTCTTCGCGCTTTACGCGAATGTTGATGGATTTTCTCCGGATGCTCCTGAAATTCCGGTAGAAAAACGACCTGAAATTGACCGTTGGATTATTTCATTGCTGAATACTCTAATTAAAGAGACAACCTCGGCTCTTGATGATCTTGAACCGACCCGTGCGGCTCGAGCTATCAATGATTTTGTAATCGATAATTTATCCAATTGGTATGTTCGTCTCAATAGAAAACGTTTCTGGGGAGGAAGCATGGATGATGATAAGCTATCGGCATATCAGACCCTATACACATGCTTGCTAACCGTTGCTAAGTTAATGGCTCCGATAGCACCGTTCTATTCTGATATGCTTTATCGCGATTTGAATGGTGATACAGAGGCATCGGTTCATACGGTATCATATCCCAAAGCAGATGAATCATATATTGACAAAGCTCTTGAGAATCGCATGTCTATAGCTCAGAGAGTAACTTCTATGGTTCTTGCACTTCGCCGAAAGATTAATATCAAAGTACGTCAACCCCTGACAGCCGTAATGGTGCCTGCAATTGACGAAGCTCAAAAAGAAGCTCTTACTAAGATGAGTGAACTTATTCTCGGAGAGGTCAATGTCAAGGAACTGCGTATTGTAGGAAACGATGAGGGTATTTTGGTAAAACGAGTGAAGCCTGATTTTAAGAAACTCGGTCCGAAACTCGGAAAACAGATGAAAACAGCTGCAGCTGCGCTGCAACAACTCGAAACACCGGCAATCAATAAGTTTGAAAAGGATGGATATATCGATGTTGTGTTGCCTGATGGCAATAACGCAAGAATTGATATTTCTGATGTGGAAGTCCTTTCTGAAGATATCCCGGGCTGGTTGGTTGCAAATGATGGTAATCTGACTGTCGCTCTTGACGTTACTGTAACGCCTGAACTGCGTCTTGAGGGGATAGCCCGCGATATAATAAATCGTGTACAGAACATCCGTAAGACTCGTGATTACGCCATCACAGACCGAATTTCTCTTGTATTTGAACCAAATGATGAAATTAACGGTGTTGTGAAGGACTTCGGTGATTATATCGCTCGTCAGGTGCTTGCAGAAAAAGTTGAGATTGGTTCTCCGCAATCCGACAATGAAGTAGAGACGCTTGATATTGACGGCCTTGAAGTGAAGGTATATATTTCATTGATGAAATAATATGTCTATGTCAGATAAGGTTCGTTATTCAGACGAGGAATTACTTGAGTTCAAAGAACTCATACTTGCGAAACTTGAAAAGGCACGTGCAGAGTATGAAAATCTCTGCATGAGCCTTCGTAACGGCTATGACAACGGGACTGCCGATACATCTCCGACCTTTAAGGCTCTTGAAGAGGGTGCTTCGACGCTTGGGCGTGAAGAGGCGGCGCGTATGGCTGAACGACAGTTGTCGTTTATAAATCATCTTAATGCAGCTTTGAACCGTATCGAGAATAAAACGTATGGGATATGTCGTGTGACAGGTAAATTGATACCAAAAGAACGTCTTCGTGCAGTTCCGCATGCAACATTAAGCATCAATCCCGAAACCGGTCAGAAACAGGCCTGACCCATAAATCTTGTCATCGATGAAGAATTCTAAAGCGTGGCTTGCGGTCTGCATCATTTTTGTAGTCATCGTTATTGACCAACTCATTAAGATTTGGGTAAAGACCAATATGTATTGGGGTGAGGATATCGAGATTTTTTCTTGGTTTCACATTCGCTTTGTACAGAACAATGGCATGGCTTTCGGTATGGAACTTGGCAGTAAATTGTTTTTGACATTGTTTCGTCTGGTTGCAGTTGGTGTTCTATGCTGGATAATCAGTAGACTTTGTCGTAACAAGGCATATCCTAAGGGCTTCATAGCCTGTGTGGCATTGATTACAGCAGGAGCAGCCGGAAATATTTTCGACTGCGTGTTTTATGGGGAGATATTTTCTAACCCATATCCACCGCAGATTGCCACTTTTGTACCATGGGGCGAAGGATACGCACCGCTGTTTCATGGATTAGTGGTGGATATGTTTTATTTCCCGCTGTTTTCATTCCAATGGCCGGAATGGATGCCGATTGTTGCCGGTAAGACTTTTTCATTCTTTGATCCAGTCTTTAATTTTGCCGACTCTGCCATTACTGTCGGAATGGCAATACTGATAATTTGTTATTCAAGATTTCTTGGAGGAAAACACGTTCAGGAAGATTCTGTCGAATGAAGAAAGCGCGAATTGGTAAATATCTTTCGTTATTTTCGCTTCTAGTGGTCGCGGTTGCGTGTAGTAAAGTCCCCGGATATGTAATTCCGCCGAATGAGATGGCTGGAATATTGGCTGATATTCACGTTGGAGAAGCGGTTATTGAACTTAACCGAACGGATTATCGTACTGATTCTGCAAAAATGGTTATGTTACAGTCCGTCCTTGCCAAACACAATGTCAGCAAGCATGATCTTGATACATCATTTAATTGGTATGGTCATAATATTTCCTACTATATGGATGTATATGATAAAACAATTGATTTGTTAGAGCGGCGTGTGGCAGAAACAGGTAATCGTATTGCAGCTGAAAATATTTCAATTGCCGGAGATTCTGTGGATGTGTGGAATTATGCCCCCTTTATTACATTTAATAGTATGTCACCTTCCAGTTTTATAACATTTTCCCTTAATGCCGATGAAAATTGGGAAAAAGGTGATTCATATACATGGCGTGCAAAATTCACGAATAATACCGAAAATTCAATTTGGGGTATTATGGCTGATTATGATGATGGCAGCATGGAAATATTCACGTCCGAGCTCACCGGTGACGGTTGGCGTGAACTGCGGTTCATTAGTGATTCTACTAAGACGGCAACGCGCGTGTATGGTTATATAAATGCAAAACCTCGAGGCATGACCTCAATCTGGGCAGATAGTCTGATGTTAATAAGGAATCGTTTGGATCAGGAGTCATACAGGCAGCATTACCGCCAGCAAAGGGTTATACCTAAAAATCTAAAACAAACCGAAAAAGAATCTGAGTTGACCGATAGTATTAAATGAAGCGTATCTTAGCTCATAAAATAATATATGCGGATAAAGAATATCATATGGCGGTCGCTACGATTACAGATTCCGGTGAGGTTATAATTGAAGCATTTGAAAAAGAAATCCCGGCGACAGTTTTCATATCCGGTACAGTCCTATTGCAACCAGTTGATGGCAGAATAGAAATAATCAACTTACCGATTTAATTGCCGATATATTTTTCGACAAGTTTTTGATATTCGGGAGTCGTCTTGTATTCCTCAATCCAACTGTTAAGCGAATCTCGAAGGGCTTTTCGGGATTTACTGACTATCCATGGTTGAAATTGAGTCATTGATACAGGTATGGAAATATCTATATTGGGATAATCTGCTGATAATTTTTTTGCGACGGATTCATTGACCACTGCCTGTTTAATTTCTCCTAACGCCGTCAGAAGTACCAAATGCTCTGAATTATATTCCGGTTCTGACATTATGTATATCGTATCACCAAGTTCCTGAGAAAGATTAGAAAGTCGTTCTCTGAATGGTGATGATGAGGAAATCCAGACAGTATCTCCTAACAATTCCATAAGGGCGGGATGCGTATTAGTTTTGAGCGAGTCTGTTTTTAAGCGTACAAGAACCTGTCGGTCAATAAAAATATCGTTTGTTAGATTGAACTCTTTTTTCAAATCAGATGCAGCCGGTATATTTGCTACAACGACATCAAAGTCTCCCGAGCGTAAGCCACTAAGAGCGTAGTCAAGGGGAGCGAAAGGTTGGAATTTTATGGGTAAATTATGTTGTCGGGAAATTGCTTTAAGAATTTCGTAATCGAAACCTGTTGCAGAATCGCCGACAAAGGCATAACTTGTTGGCGACAATTCTATAGCGACAGAAAGGGTGTCGTTTCCAGGTCGTTGAAATTGCTGAACGATTGTATTCTCGTTATCCCGACTGCAACGACCGACAAGCCACATAAATGCTAAAACAAGTATGAGCAGTGAAATAAGTATCGGTAATTTTCCTTTGATAGGTTGTGGATTCATATTGTTGTGTTTTTGATATATAACAACTGAAATCCAACTTTAGTTAACACTGATATCAGTTTGCGAAGTCAATTGATAAGCCTATCTGAAACCTACGGGGATTTAACGGATAATTAGGCAATGAGAAATAATTATTACCGCCAAACAAGCCCTGATTGAAATGCGAGAACATTACATAGAAACGTGTTTTAGACAGTTTCATGTTGGCATATGCGTTCATAAAAGGATAATTACCAATTTTTACCTCATGTTGATTTGCAAAGGTAACAGTCGCGGGCTGATAATTGGGTGCATAATATTTGGTGTAATAATCGCAGTCCACGCCTAATTGTACATAAAGTGTTGCAATCTTAAATTTAAGATACAGATTGGAATATATGGCGAGTTTGGGCAAAGACAGAATATTTTCATCGGAACTGGTCTGATATGTGACGCGATTGTCCCAATGAAAAATGCCGGCTTTTATACGTTGGTCAACTCTTGCGCAAAAGAATTGAATGTTTGAACCGTGCTGACGCGGCAAAAAACTTTCATTAAAATATATATAATTCTGAATATTAGACGCTTCAACAGAAATTTTTGTTCCACTGAATGGGATATCAAGACTTCCCCCGAAATTGACTGTCCTGATTTTTCCGAAATCATTTTTCCATATAAAATGATTTGAAAGATAATTGTTAAGAAGGTAGGGAACCTCTTCGTTCCTGAAACCGCCGAAGCCAATAATAGATACGCTGTCGCCAAATAGTTTGAACCGGGTGGCGACATTCCCGCTCAGTCTTAAATCTCCTGCTTCATCACCTAATATTCCAAACTCGGCTGTGGCTGCATAGGTGAGTATAGAACCATGTTGTTTTGTCAATTGACCGCCTATTCTTGCCACATTCTGTGTCGCTTTGGGTGCTATGGAAATTCCATCAGGAAAAGGTGTGAGACCTTCGACGCGCTCTAAAGTGTCCGGCGTCTGGTTGAATTTTCTGAACTCATATGTCAGGTATGCGCCCAATCCGAATTTTGCATATTTATTAAATCCTTCGAGCAAGGATATTCCCAAAGTGTTTTCTATAGACGTATAAGTAGTGCGGTCATGCGTTGACCCGGGACTGAGAAATGTGTTTTCGAAAAACTCACTGTCATTTTGACTCGAACGATTGTCAAACACATGTTTACCCTCGCGGTAACGGAAATTCCATATAGCTGAAGTAACAGGGATATAAGTCCTTATTGTCCGCACGGTATCGGCATCTTCATCAAGGATTTCTTCTTCGTGCCAATAGCCGATTTTGTATCTATTATTGAGTAATAAATCAGTTCCCTTGAGACGAGTATGGGCGTTGGATAGATTTGTAGGAATTGATTTGGGATTTATTGAGGTGACACCTCCTTGCAATACTGCCGGATCAGTGATATATAAAGGGTCTGTTATACCTCCGTTTTCTTTATTGACCGAATTCCAGTGATTTATAAAACCTTGGAATTCATACCTATCCCCTATGTATGAACCCGAAAGTCCCCATGTGAGATTTTTTTCAGCCTGATAGTTGTAGCAACCTTTAGAATAAAGGTAGTCAAGCAGAGCTCCGAACTGAGCTTTTGAGTTTATATTTCCTGAAAATATGGTGGAAAGGCGTTCCTGCGCATTATCTCGACCTCCTGCCGAATTGAATGACAGAAGAGTCATTGGAATGCGGGTGTTATAAAATTTCATGGTGTGGACCGATGGTAACCATGCTGCGATTGCATCCTGAAAAAAGAAAGTGCTCATCGGGCGTCTTTCACTGAAAATCATATTGATGCCTTCAGTCCCTAAATTTCCGGTGGTAGCCCAGGCGTCAGAGAGCATTGACGGCACCGAACGCTGTCCGTAATTGATGGGAAGAG
Organism: uncultured Bacteroidales bacterium; assembly: GCA_947175535.1. GTDB lineage: Bacteria > Bacteroidota > Bacteroidia > Bacteroidales > Muribaculaceae > CAG-873. The sequence continues at coordinate 10,168 of CAMWNF010000046.1, read as the reverse complement.
TATCAATCGATGCAGGTTCACGCAATCCAAGCGGTTCAATGAGTTTCCATGCATATGATGGTGCAATCTCTTGCTTTTTCGGCACAGGAGATTCGGTTTTACGCTGTGCACTAATATTAAATAAGCTCAGCGTCATAATGACCAGTGTTAAGACCTTTTTCATATGTAATGCAAAAGTACGAAAAAAACGAAAATCTTTGCTACTTTTGCATTCATATATCCAATTATTATAACAAGTCTGATTATGGCAGGAAACGAATATATATTGAAAAATCGTCAATGGCTGGAAGATAAATCTAAAGAACCGGGTGTTAAACATCTTGATAAAAATATTTTTTATAAGGTGCTAAAACAAGGAAATAAATCCGGTGCGACTCCGAATAAAAACAGTGTTGTTACGGTGCATTATACGGGTAAAACAATCAATGGAAAGACATTTGACTCAAGTCGTGGTGGAGCGGCGCCGGCGATGAGACTTCGTGATTTGATTCAAGGATGGGTTATTGCTTTACAACAAATGCACGTTGGAGATAGATGGGAATTATATCTTCCGGCAGAAATGGCATACGGGCGCTTTTCTCAACCAGGTATACCGGGTGGTTCTACGTTGATTTTTGATGTGGAACTTGTTGGTATAAATTAATTAGTAGCAAGCAATAGTAATGACAATGAAGGTAATAAAGTATTTAATCGCAGGAACTTTGTTTTTATGTTCCTGTAGACCTGTTGGTGAGTATGTCGAGATTTCTGCTGATGTGATGGAAGATAAAGTCAAAGGAGCGTGGGCGGGCAAGATGATAGGAGTAATGTATGGGCGTCCGATGGAGTTTGCTGCTACCTCAGGTATGTATCTTGATTCTATCCGTTGGCAACCTGAAAATCTTCGCTCGGCATTAATGGAAGATGATATTTACGGTCAGTTAAATTTCATGATGACCATGGAGCGATATGGTCAGGATGTATCGGTTGATTCTCTGGCGAAATATTTTGCATATGCCGAGTTCCCATTATGTCATGCTAATCTTCAGGGCAGGAAAAACTATTTTGATGGTATTCCGGCTGCCGAACTTGCATTGCCTGAGAACAGCATTCATTGTGAAGATATTGATTTTCAGATTGAATGTGATTTTATTGGTTTTGTGAATCCGTGTATGCCTCAGTCCTCGAATGCAATGTGTGAGCGGGTAGGGGCTATCATGGCTGCGGCTGACGGTATGTATGCGGGTATGTTCGTGAGTGCAATGCATACAATTGCATACGAAACAGATAACATTCTCGATATAGTTAAGACTGCGCTCCTTGCCATACCACAAGAGAGTGGTTACGCTCAGTGTATCAGAGATGTGATTTCATGCTATGAAAATAATCCTGATGACTGGAAGACTGCATGGAATTTCTTTTCAGAAAAATATGCGCCTTACGATATCTGCACTCCGTATCTGCCGTTTAATATTGATGCCAAACTTAATGGTGCATATGTAGTCATGGGATTGCTTTACGGCCATGGAGATTGGGAAAAAACGATGGAAATTACAATAAGATGTGGTCAGGATACCGACTGTAATACAGCGACCGCAGCCGCTGTATTAGGTCTGATTTACGGTTATGATGCAATTCCCGAAATATATAAGTCATATCTGCCGGAAATTGCTGATGAGTGTTTTCTCCATACTGATTATTCTTTCAACAAGGCTGTGAATCAAACTTTGGTGTTTATTAAGGAAAATGTTGAGAGAAATGGAGGTGCAGTTTCCGATACATCTTATAAAATATTAAAGCAGAACCCTATTGCTGCTCCATACCTAAAAGGGTTTAACGGGCTTGAAGTCGCAGAAGTTGTTTATGTTTCAGATTCTGACAGATGGACTCTAAAAGGTCAATGGGAAGACTTTGTGTATGGCGAAGGAGATGATGGGCTATATAAAGTCTCTACAGCTCCTGGTGACAGTATGGCAATAGAATTTCACGGAACAGGTGTCGCAATTCTTGGTAGCTGGAATACGGACGGCGGAAGAGCGGAAGTCTCGATTGATGGAGTGCCTGTGAAAACAGTTGACACATATTATGTCGCCGAAGCGGGAAAATTTGAAGGCAACAGGGCATATCTTTTCTATATTCTTGATTTACCCGCAGGCAAACATACATTATCTTTAGTAAATTTGGCGGAAAACAATGCCCGATCGACAGGAAACAAGATATATATGGATAAAATATTGGTTTATAAATGATAACGGCTTTATGGTGTAATGTTTTCAGAGGGTTATAAGTCTACAATTAATTTAAGGGCGAATAACCCTCTTGCGTAATTGAGCAATAATTATTAACTTTGCACAAAAAATAAAGGTCAGCGATGACTTCGGGGCGTAGCGCAGTCCGGTAGCGCACCTGGTTTGGGACCAGGTGGTCGCAGGTTCGAATCCTGTCACCCCGACTAATGGAAAAACCCTGTTAATTAGATTATTGTTCAATCAATTAATAGGGTTGATTTTTTATAATCGGATGTTCTTTTCCAATATTTATAGCATGAAAGCGACATTGTGGATAGCAAATAGATTACGTTTGTCAGCCTCTGCCGGAGATAATAATCCGACAGGTGCATTGATTGCTGTTATCGGTGTTGCGCTGGCTATTGTAGTCATGGAGATTACATTGTGCGTTGTATCAGGTTTCAAAACTCAGATTCAGAACAAGATTATTGGCTTTGATGCCCAGATTACAATAGGACGTCCATATGATTATATGACAGGCGAGCAGGAAGATTTTGTTTCATTGAATGATGCATTGATATCATCAATAAATGAAATAAATAATGTTAAAGCCAGACCATCACTTTCTTTAACATTACCCGCAATGTTAAAAACCGATACTGATTTTTCCGGTACACTGTTTTTAGCTCATGATGGAGCGCATGATCTCAGTTTTGAAAAGACTAATATAGTCGAGGGCATATTTCCTGATTATATTAATGATGAGTCAGAAAACGAGATAGTCATTTCACGGGCTATCGCAAACAATCTGAAATTGAATGTGGGTGACAAGGTTTTTGTATTCTTCTTTACTGACAACTCATTGAAAAGCCGTAAGGTTTCGATCGCCGGGATATATGACTCCAATATGGCTGAATATGATAAGATGATATGTTATTCCTCGTTGCCGTTCTTGCAAAAGGTTGTCAGCGTGGATTCATTGACAGGTACTCATATAGAACTATCTGGATTCTGCATTGACGATATAAATGAGACAGGTCAGAGACTTCAGGAAAAATTATCTTTAAGCGTTCAAAATGGCGAACTTGATAAATTATATCCTGTAACAACCGTTATGCAGAGCGGTGCTATCTATTTTAATTGGTTGTCATTGCTTGATACAAATGTAATTGTGATTTTTATTTTAATGCTGGCGGTTGCATTGTTCACATTGGTTTCAAGTCTATTTTTAATAATTCTTGACCGAATACCGACAATTGGTCTCCTGAAATCGTTAGGCGCAAGTAACAGAATGTTATCGGAAATATTCCTTAATATGGGACTAAAGCTGGCAATACGCGGTATTTTAATAGGAAATGCGATAGGGCTGATGGTCTGTGTTATCCAGCAATGTACCGGTATCATAAAACTTGACCCACAAATGTATTATCTCACCGAAGTCCCTGTTAAGATTGAGTTATTGCCCTTAATCATCCTCAATGCTTTTGTTATAGTGTTGTCGGCTCTAATTCTGTATATTCCGTCGAGAAGTGTTGCCGGAATTGACCCCACTGAGACCATACGTTACGAATAAACATGTAAATGGGAGCATGAATAATCTTTTGGACAAGTTTATTGTTATATAAATATAATGCACGGATAAAACTAAAAGTGCTATCTCAATATATCAAAAATATTCATTAAATTTGCTACTTATTTAATAAGGTTTTAAACTTTCAATGAAGAATAACAATTCATTACAACAATTTATAATTGAGGGTATTCAAGAACGAAAAGGGAAAAATATCACTATTGTAGATATGTCTGCGATAGAATCGGCAGCTGCCTCTCAGTTTATTATAGCAGAAGGCTCATCGCGTATGCAGGTTGGCGCAATTGCAGACAGCGTAAGAGAATATGTACAGGACAAGACTTCAATAAAACCGTATAATTATGATGGTTATACTAATTCGGAATGGATTGTCGTAGATTATGGTGATACTTTGGTTCACATTTTCATTCCTGAAGTGAGAGACCGCTACAATCTCGAAGAATTGTGGAGTGATGCCGTAATATCCGAAGTTCCTAATATTGATTAACTTACTATACATAAATAATATAACTATTTATGCCCAATCCTAATATGACACCTAACAAGAATAAAAAGGGGCCGATAAAATTCAGTATGTACTGGATGTATGCTCTTGTGTTATTGTTTATCGTCGGAGTATATTATCTCGATGATAACTCTATTACACAAGAGGTCAGCTATTCAAATTTCGAACGATATGTCGAACAGGATCACGGTATCACGAAAATAATAGTATATACAGACAAAAAAGAAGCGGAAGGATTTCTGTCGGATTCCCTTGCCAAAGCATTATTCCATGCCCGTCAGTTCGCACCCGGACAGGGAACAGTTGCTAAGGTTGTCACTGATATACCATCAGCTGATAAACTTGACAGCAAAATTGATGAATGGCGCGCGACAGGAGCCTTCACCGGAGATGTCAAGTATGAAAAGAGTGGTCAGTTCAGCACCTTGTTCTGGGCATTCGGACCTATTGTGATGCTGATATTATTCTGGTTCTTCTTGATGAAACGTATGTCAGGCGGTGGTGGCGCCGGAGGCGGCGGAGGTGTTTTTTCCGTCGGCAAGTCTAAGGCTATGCTGTTTGACAAAGATAATGCTGTGAAAGTTACCTTCAAAGATGTGGCAGGCTTATCTGAAGCAAAAACAGAGATTGAAGAAATTGTTGAATTCCTGAAAAATCCGAAACGATATACTGATTTAGGAGGTAAGATACCAAAAGGAGCATTACTTGTAGGTCCTCCAGGAACGGGTAAAACACTTCTCGCCAAAGCGGTGGCTGGCGAGGCAAATGTGCCATTCTTCTCAATGTCGGGTAGTGATTTCGTTGAAATGTTTGTCGGTGTAGGTGCATCGCGAGTCAGAGACTTGTTCCGGCAGGCAAAAGAGAAAGCTCCGTGCATTGTCTTTATTGATGAAATTGATGCGGTAGGTCGTGCACGAGGCAGAAATCCGAACATGGGTTCAAATGACGAAAGAGAAAATACCCTTAACCAGCTTCTTACTGAAATGGATGGCTTTGGAAGTAATAGCGGAGTCATTATTCTGGCGGCTACCAACCGTGCTGACATTCTTGACAAGGCATTATTGCGCGCCGGGCGTTTCGATCGCCAGATATATGTTGATTTGCCGGATCTTAATGACCGAGTGGAGATATTCAAAGTGCATTTACGCAATATCAAGGTTGATGAGACGCTTGATATTGAACTGCTTGCGCGACAGACCCCGGGCTTTTCCGGTGCTGAAATTGCAAATGTTTGTAACGAAGCCGCTCTTATTGCAGCACGTAATAACAGGACAAGTGTCGGCAAAGATGATTTTTCGGCAGCTGTCGACAGAATAATCGGTGGTTTGGAGAAACGCTCCAAGATTACAACGGACGAAGAAAAGAAAGCCATAGCTATCCATGAGGCAGGTCATGCGACAGTATCATGGCATCTCAAATATGCAAATCCGCTTATAAAGGTGACAATTGTCCCTCGAGGCAAAGCACTTGGCGCAGCTTGGTATTTACCTGAAGAAAGACAGATTACGCCATCACAAGCTTTACTTGACGAAATGTGTTCGACATTAGGCGGTCGAGCTGCAGAAGAATTATTCCTTGGCAGAATTTCGACCGGAGCAGCCAACGACCTTGAGCGTGTGACCAAACAGGCATATGCGATGGTTGTTTACTATGGCATGAGTGACAAGTTGCCAAATCTGTGTTACTATGATTCATCAGGTCAGGATTATGGTTTCTCAAAACCATATAGTGACGAACGCGCGCGTATCATTGATGAAGAAGTGTCACGTATTATAGCAGAGCAATACGAACGTGCGAAAAATATTCTTCGCGAACACGCAAACGGACATGGCGAACTTGCCGACACTCTTATTTCGAGAGAGGTTATCTTTACAGAAGATGTTGAACGGATATTTGGTAAACGTCCGTGGACATCACGAACTGATGAGATATTCGCATCTCGTTCGGCTGAGACAGACAATTCCGATAGTCCGATTGAGGATGTCGAAGCCGAAGAAACATCGGTTGAAAAAGAACCTGACACATCGTCTTCCAGCTCTGACAAAAAAGATGGAGATATTCAACCTCCTCCATATAAAGAATAACTGATTCCTTAAATATGAAACAAGTTCCGCCCATCTTATGAGGGAACTTGTTTTATTTTATAATGAACAATATGACATATACTGCGGTTACTATTACATAATAAATAATTCATTCACACAAAAACAACCGTTATGAAAGTTTTCAAAGCAACCGCAGCCGCTCTTACTCTTGCATTGGCTGGAAATTTGACAGCAGATGCATGTACGCGTGTAGTATTTCAGGGTGACAGTACGACAAATTATATAATGGTCGGACGAACGCTTGATTGGCGAACTCCGATACCTACAAACTTATATGTATATCCCGCCGGTGTAAAAAAGCAAAGTATGCCTGAAGGGCCGATGTTGACATGGACATCGAAATATGGGTCTGTTTTGGCTGTAAGCTATGACGGCGGTGTTACAGAAGGTATGAATAATCAAGGTTTGGTAATGAACGGTCTTTTCTGCAAAGGAACGATTTATAAGGAAGCTGTCGGACCGGATGATAAGACGCCTGTTATGAGTCTCGCCGTTATTGTAAGCTTTTTCCTTGATAATTTTGCGACTGTCAACGAGGTTGATAATTGGCTTCAGAAAAACGAATTTGATATTTTCGGAAAGACGTTTGACGGAGGAACAGTCTCGACACTTCACTGGGCGCTTACGGATAAGTCAGGTATGACAATTGTAATGGAGTATGTTGATGGGGAACTTACACTGCATAAAGGTGCAGACCTCAAAGTCCTCACTAATGATCCTCCACTTCCTCAGATGGAGGCAATTAATGACTATTGGAAAAAAGTTGACGGAGTCAATATGTTACCCGGGACGGTAAGAAGTTCTGACCGTTTCGTTAGAGCGTCATTCTTCATCAATCATGTACCCGCCGGTGCGAACTATACTGACGCCCTCGCTTCATTGTCAAGTATAATGGGAACTGTTTCGGTGCCTTACGGATATGAAATTGAAGGAGAACCTAATGTTTCCTCTACCCAATGGAGAAGTATTGCTGATGCAACAGGACAGAAATATTATTTCAAATTTGCCTACTCGACAGCAGATTTCTGGATTGACCTAAACAAGCTTATGTTGACTCCAGGAAGTCCGATACTAAAACTTGACACAACAAAATACGAAAGTCTTGCAGGATGTGTCAATAATCATCTTAAAGTATCGAAAGGATTTACGCCTATGTGGTAAGCATCCGGACATAAAATATAGAGCAGGGAATTGTCGGTAGGCAATTCTCTGCTTTTTTATGTATTACATGGAGCTGTAATAGTGTTTTTTATACTCCATGGGAAAAGAATTAAGCACTTTTTAACAAGTCTATAAACACATGGCTCAATAATAATAACTAACTTTACCGAGAATTAAATAAAATTAGCATAAGACCACTTTTTGTCTTGATAGTATTGAGACATTAGAAAATAATAAGTGATGAAGCCGTTCAGATTTCTGAATATTATCATTTTGTTGCTCAGCGTGTTTACGGTGACTGAAAACGCGAGTGCACAAGAAGTCTTTCAGCGGAAGCTTGAACAGATAAGTTTCGTGCCAAAAGGGCAGTGGATTACGGGCGTCAGCGTAAGTTATTCTCAGTCCGACCAGGATAGGTATCAGTTCCTTATCGTTGAAAATCTTTCAGGTGATACATATACATTTAAGATTAGTCCGATGCTTATGTTTGTTTTTAAGGACAATCTGGCTGCCGGTGGTCGTTTTGCTTATTCACGTCAACGCACACGACTGAATACGGCAGATATTGTGCTTGATTCTGAAACGTCCTATAATGTAGAAAATCTCTATAGTATAAGTCATAACTTCAGTGGAATGGCAGCTATGAGAAATTATATCAGTCTTGGTCACAGTACCCGTTTCGGTCTGTTTAATGAAGTTCAGTTGCAGATAGGAGGGGGACAGTCTAAATTATGTACAGGCTCAGGTCAGGATTTCAGTGGCACATATGAACGCACATTCAATATGTCAATCGGTCTTGCTCCAGGTCTTGCTGTTTTCCTCAACAACTATTCCGCACTTGAAGTGAATGTCGGTGTATTAGGATTTAATTATACACAGACTAAGTCGACAACCGATCAGATATACGTCGCGCATAGAGACATGAAATCGGCTAATTTTAAAATCAACTTATTTTCCATAACATTTGGCGTAGCATTCTACTTATGAAGAAATTATATTTGCTTATAATAGTTCTCGGTGCGCTGATGACGGCTCAGCCATTGGCTGCAAGGAAAATGTACGTTGTAAAGAAGTCGGAATTGGCAGCTGATTCGCTTGAAATGAAACAGTTCTATGATTCAATGCGGGTAGTTGTCGGAAAAGATACTGTAAGTATGATTATTCCAGAACAGAACTTCGGACGTTATGACCGAGGTCTATTCAACTATCTTTTTATTCCGAAAGGTAGCTGGGCGTTCGGATTGACGGCTTCATACGGAGAGCTGAATACAGACGATGTTCAGTTATTGTCTATGCTGAATAATATTGATTTCAAAGGTAAGATGTACTCAATCAAACCGTCTATATCATATTTTATCAGAAATAATCAATCGGTGGGCTTGCGTTTTGATTATTCACGAGGAACTGCGGACCTTGAGAATCTTGCTCTTGATTTTGATGAGGACTTGAATTTCTCTATTAAAGATGTCAGCTATTATACTCAGAGCTTTTCAATCGCGACAACCTATCGAAATTATGTAGGTTTAGGTGCAGATAAACGTTTTGCCGTCTTTAATGAGGTCGATTTGGCATTTACATCCGGTTCCTCGCGATTCAAACGTTTATTTAATGATGAGCCTAAAGATACCAGAACGATTATAACTCAGGCAAGTCTCAATTTCAGTCCGGGAGTCTGCGTCTTTATTCATGATTATGCCGCATTTAATGTCTCATTTGGCGTTTTTGGCATTAAAATGCGAAAAGAACGTCAATATACCGATGGTATAGAAGATGGAAGTCGTTTCACAAGTGGTGCAAACTTTAGATTTAATATTTTCAACATCAATTTTGGTCTGTTGATAGTAATCTGATATAAACGAAAGTCCATGATGATGAAAAAAAATATATACCTATTCATAGCGGTATTTTTTATCGCGACAGCTGTCGTGTCCTGTATTAAGAACGATATTCCATATCCCTATATCCAGGCGAATTTCTTGACAATAGAGGCTGAGACTCAAGAGCAGGGTAGTCTGATAGATTCTGTAGACAGAAAGGTGACATTATATTTTCCTGAAACTACAGATCTTTATAATGTTAATATATCCGAATATACCTTGACTCCTGGAGCGGAAATAGTAGGCAATGCTTTTGAAAGTCCGATAAATTTGTCTGAGCCTATGAGTGTAACCTTACGATTATATCAGGATTTTGATTGGCTTATCACAGCAAATCAATCGATAGAGCGTTATTTTACATTAAGTGGTCAGGTCGGTACGTCTATTATTGACGTTTCAGCCCGTAGAGTTATTGCATATGTATCGGAATCGGTAGATATAAAAGCTGTAAAAGTCGAAAGTATAAAACTTGGTGCGGAAGGATCGGAAATGACTCCCGATATTCAAGGCGAAGTTTATGATTTCAGCGATGAAGTGACTATTGATGTAACTACTCACGGTCGCACTGAAAAATGGCATATATTTGTTGAAATTACAGAAAGCACCGTTACAACTGTCAGAGCCGACGCCTGGACCTCAGTCGCATGGATTTACGGTGAAGCCGAAGAAGGTAAGGACAATGGCATCGAATATCGTATTGCCGGTGATACTGAGTGGACTGT